>NZ_WHJC01000189.1 GCF_009295725.1 Clostridium tarantellae | reverse complement strand
AATATTTTTAAAATCTTCTCATAGAAGGTCTTTTTGTTGTACCTAAAAATAATCTTTGATAGTTTTTAAAAATAATATTTTCAAAATAATATCTAACCTATTTTTTCATATTAAACTTTACACTATCATAAATAATTTACTTTTTTAAGTTTCAAAAATTTTAATAAAAAGATGATTTCTAATATTTCTCAGAAATCATCTTTTGTCTACAAACTATTTAAAATTATCTTATTTGTCCATTACCATAAATTATATACTTACTAGTAGTAAGCTCTTTTAAACCCATTGGTCCTCTAGCATGAAGTTTTTGAGTACTTATTCCTATTTCTGCACCAAATCCAAATTCTGAACCATCAGTAAATCTAGTTGATGCATTAACATAAACTGCAGCCGCATCTACCCTTTGTAGAAACTTTTCTGAGTTAAAATAATTATTTGTAACAATAGCTTCTGAATGTTTAGTTCCATATTCATTAATATGTTCTATTGCTTCATCTATATCTTTAACTACTTTTACAGATAAAATATAATCTAAAAATTCTGTTGACCAATCTTCTTCTGTTGCAAGTTCTACTTCTTTAAATATAGCTTTTGTTTTTTCACACCCTTTAATTTTTACTCCTTTTTCAGCAAGTTTTTCTAATGCAAGTGGTAAAAAATCATTAGCTATTTTTTCATGAACTAATAAACTTTCAGCTGCGTTACATACTGCTGGTCTTGATGTTTTAGCATTAATAATTATATTTTTTCCCATCTCCATATCACATTCATTATCTATATAAATATGACAATTACCCGTTCCTGTTTCAATTACTGGCACTGTAGCATTTTCTACAACTGCTTTAATAAGATTAGCTCCACCTCTTGGAATTAAAACATCTAAATATTGATTTAATCTCATAAATTTTGTAGCTGTTTCTCTAGATGTATCTTCTAATAATTGAACCGCATCCTCTGGTAATCCACTTTCTTTTAATGCTTCTCTTATAACTTCTACTATTTTTATATTAGAATTTATTGCTTCACTACCACCTCTTAAAATAACTGCATTCCCTGTTTTTAAACAAAGTGCAGCTGCATCTGCTGTTACATTTGGTCTTGCTTCATATATTATTCCTATAACTCCTAAAGGAACTCTTTGAACACCTATTTTTAAACCATTTGGTCTTTTAATCATAGATGTTACTTCACCTATTGGATCTTCTAATAAAACTATATCTGCAACAGCTTTAGATATATCTTCTATTCTTTTTTCGTTTAAACTTAATCTATCTAACATAGCCGCTGACGTACCTTTATTCACAGCTATTTCTAAATCTTTTTTATTTGCTGATATTATTTCTTGAACTTTTTCAATTAACTTATCACTTATTTTTCCTAATGCTTTATTTTTTTCATTAGTGCTTAAATTAGATAATATATATGCCGCGTTTTTAGCTTTTTGTCCTTTTGTAATTAATTCACTCATTACTAGTTCCCCCTTTTTGATATAAACATTGTTCCTATATTTAAACCATTTAATATATCTAATACAATTTCTGGCTTTTCTCCATTAGCTAATACCATATCTATACCGTTACGATTTGCTACCTTTGCTGCTGAAAGCTTTGTAATCATTCCACCAGTTCCTCTATTAGTTCCAGCACCACCAGCACACTTTTCTATTTCATCAGTAATTTCATATATTTCTTCTATTAATTTACTATCATCATTAACTCTTGGATCTGAGTCATAGAATCCATCTATATCAGATAAAATTATTAAAGTATCTGCATTTACTAATGTGGCAACTATTGCTGATAAATTATCATTATCTCCAAAGTTATGCAAATTTTCTATCTCATCAATAGAAATAGCATCATTTTCATTAACTATTGGAATTATTCCTTGTGCTAATAAAGTTTCAAAGGTATTACACACATTATTCCTCATTCTATTATTTTCTATTACATCTCTAGTAAGTAAAACTTGAGCAACAACATGACTATATTCGCCAAAAAACTTACTATATATATGCATTAATTCACATTGTCCTACAGCTGCTACAGCTTGTTTTTCTTGTACTGTCTCCGGTTTTTTAGGCAATCTTAACTTTCCACATCCAACTCCAATGGCTCCTGATGAAACTAATACTACTTCTTTTCCCATATTACTTAAATCCGATATAACTCTAGATAACTTTTCTATTCTAGTTAAATTTATACTACCATTGTCATAAGTTAGGGTTGACGTACCAACTTTAATTACTATTCTTTTTGCTTCTTTAATATGATTTCTCATGATTTAACAAAATCCCCCTTTGTTATCTTATGTATGTTATTGCCTAAAATTAATTATTAACTTGTTTATTATATCATATTTTAACTCTTAATTTTATTAGATAATATTATGCATTAATTATTTCTCCACCATTTACATGAATGACTTCACCAGTTATATAAGAAGCTCCTTGAGAAGCTAAAAATACAAATGCCTCTGCTAACTCTACTGGCTGCCCAACTCTTCCTAAATTAGTATTAGCACCAAACTTAGCAACCTCATCTTCATTAAAAGATGATGGAATCAATGGAGTCCATATTGGACCTGGTGCTACAGCATTAACTCTTATTCCATTCTTTGCTAAACTTATTGCCATAGAACGAGTAAAAGTAGTTAATGCTCCTTTAGTTGCTGAATAATCTATTAATAATTCATGACCTTTATATGCAACTACAGATGTGTTATTTATAATACAATCTCCTTTTTTCATATTTGAAACTGCCGATTTAGTTAAATAAACTGCACTAAAAAAATTAGTCTTAAAAGTTCTTTCTAGTTGCTCTTTTGTTAATTCTTCTATCTTATTTACACAATGTTGTTCTGCTGCATTATTTATTAAAATATTAATAGCACCAAAAGTTTTAATTACCTGGGAAATACTATTTTTGCAAAATTCTTCACACCCTATATCACCACTTATTAATAAACACTCACTACCACTTTTTTCAACTAACTCTTTAGTTAAATTTGCATCTCCATGCTCATTTAAATACATTATACAAATCTTAGCACCTTCTCTTGCAAATGCTAATGCCACAGCCCTTCCAATACCACTATCGCCTCCAGTTATTACAGCAACTTTACCTTTCAATCTTTTACTATTATTATGATACTCTGGTAAATCATAAATAGGTACTGGATTCATCTCACTTTCTATACCTGGCTGAATATTCTGATGTTGTTTAGGTAACGTTTTAGGAAATTTATCTTCTATATTCATAAAAAATACCACCTTTATAAATTTTATTTTATAAAACTAGTATTTACATTTTATTTGTTACATATAGCCTTTTTTTGAATTATTTTTACTGCCTTTGCATTTAGATTAGAAGGTAAAATTTTAGATATAACTACTAATATCTTATTTATAAAACCAGGTATACATACTGCTTTATTTTTCATTAAAGCAGTAAATCCCTTCCTAGCTACAAATTCAGCACTCATAGCCACCTTTAAATCACCTTTACCAGCTCGTTTTGAAAAATTAGTTTTAGTTGCTCCAGGACAAAGAGTTGTTACTGTTATATTTAGTTCCTTAACCTCTTCTCTAAGAGCTTGAGAAAAAGATAAAACATAAGCTTTAGTTGCATAATATACGTTTATAAGCGGTCCCGGTTGATACGCGCCTGTAGATGCAACATTTAAAATTTTTCCTTTTCCTACTTTTTTCATATCATTTAATAATAATTTAGTTAAATAAGTTAATGCTATAATATTTAAGCTAATAATTTCTTCTTCTTTTTCCCAAGTTATATTTTCAAAAAGTCCGTTATATCCTATACCTGCATTATTAACTAATATATCTACTTGCAAATTATTATTTTTTATAAACTCATATATATCTTTAACGGATTGTTTTATTGACAAATCACAAACAAAAATAAAAACTTGTATATTATATCTACAAGTAAACTCTATTTGCATTTTTTTTAAA
The DNA here is from genome assembly GCF_009295725.1 of Clostridium tarantellae. Lineage (GTDB taxonomy): Bacteria > Bacillota > Clostridia > Clostridiales > Clostridiaceae > Sarcina > Sarcina tarantellae. The sequence goes on along the minus strand of NZ_WHJC01000189.1, from coordinate 2,643 downwards.
ATAGTCTCATTTCTTCCCGTTAATAGCAGATTAAAATTATTTTTTGCAAATATTTTTGAAAACTCATATCCTATTCCACTAGTTGCTCCAGTAATAACAGCTAATTTATTCAAACGTTTTCCTCCTTAAACTACTATAAATAATAGAGATAATAAAAGTATTCTAAAGATATATTAACTTATTTTAATAAACTTGTACATTTCTAACTACAAATAATTTGTACTAATTAGTATAAAAATATATTATATATAACATGTATATACGAAAAGATTTTTAAAAGGTGGTAAAATATGCTCAATGTTTTTAAAATTTATAAAAGGGATTTAAAAAATATAATTAAAAATCCTGTAGCAATTATAATTATTTTGGCCTTATGTGCTTTACCAGCTCTATATGCATGGCCTAATATAAAAGCTTGTTGGGATCCATATGGTAATACAAAAGGTATAAAAGTAGCTGTTGTTAATAATGATAAAGGGGCAACAGTTGAAGGACATTCTTTAACCTTAGGAGATGAAATAACAGATAAATTAAAAAATAATGATAAAATAGGCTGGGTATTTGTAGATGAAAAAGATGCTGAATATGGATTAAATCATAACAAATATTATGCTTATATAATGATTCCTAATAATTTTTCTGAAAATATATCAACATTAATAACTTCAAATCCTGTAAAACCTGAATTAATATATAAAGTTAATGAAAAAGCAAATGCTATTTCTCCTAAAATAACAGATGCAGGTACTAAACAGTTAATTAAAGAAATTACTGCAAATTTCGTTGATACAGTTAATTCAGCCATTTTCCAATCCTTTAATACTATTGGAAATAAACTTAATGATAATAAAGAAAATCTTATTAATTTAAAAAATGCAATTATTTCTATAAATGATAATATGGGAAATATAGAGTCTTCAATTGATAAAGCTCATAATGGTGCTATAGATTTAAAAGATTTTCTTAATAAATTAGAAAAAAATATTCCTTTAGTAAATGATAATATCGCTAAATTACAAAATGCTGCTGAATCAGCTCATAGTTTAATTTCACAAACTCAAACAAATTTAAATAATATGGCTGATAGTTTTAAATTTAAACTTGAAGAAATTAAAACCATAAATGAGGATGTTTTATCTTTAGTTAAAAATTTAAAAGATTTAAATACAAGTTCTGTTGAATCTAAAGAAAAAATTAATAAAATTTTAGATGGCATTAATTTAAAGTTAGATGAAATTAACTCTAAAGCTACATCTTCTTTAAATCTTTTACAAACTTTACAAGAAAAACTTCCTAATAATAATGTTATTAAAAATCAAATATCTACTTTAAAAAATATTCAATCTATAATTGTTAAAAATAAAGAAAAAATAAAGCTAATTAAAGAAACTTTAGCTTCTGGACAAAAAGTTTCATCAGAAACATTAATCTTTATTGAAAATACAATTATAGATGTACAATCTAAAATAAATGAAAAAGTGGCTTATTTTGAATCTACTACTAGACCTGCTATTAATGAGATATCAAATAATCTTATAGGAGCAACTAATAATACTGAAGAAATATTAGCTAATGCAAAAACTTTAGTTCCTAAATTACAAGATTTAATAACTCTTGGTAAAGAAGGTAGTGAATCTGGTATAAATCTTACAAATAAAATTAAAGATATATTACCTACAATTAAATCAGCCCTTACTAATGCAAATGAAGATTTATCAAAAATAAATGATGATGATTTAAATAAATTAATTGATATTTTATTAAGCAATCCAGATCTTATGGCTAACTATATTTCTAATCCTGTAGAATTAAAACAAGATAATATATTCCATATACCAAACTATGGATCTGCAATGTCTCCATTCTACACAATATTATCATTATGGGTTGGAGTATTATTATTATGTTCACTTCTTAAAACAGAAGTAAATAGCTTTGAAGATGGATACGAACCTAAGCCTTTAGAACAATATTTTGGAAGGTTTTTAACTTTTGTAACAATTACTTTAATACAAGCTTTAATAGTATCTATAGGAGATAAATACCTTTTAGGTACTTATGTGTATGATTTTAAACTTTTTGTTTTATTTAGTGTATATTCTTCATTTATTTTTACAATAATAGTTTATACATTAACTTCTATTTTAGGTAATGTAGGAAAAGCTTTATCTATAGTTCTTTTAGTACTACAGGTAGCTGGTTCAGGTGGAACTTTCCCAATACAAGTAACACCAGAATTCTTCCAAAAACTACAACCATTTTTACCTTTTACTTATGCTATTGGAGCTACTAGAGAGGCCGTTGGTGGACCTGTTTGGAGCAATATAACATATGATTTAAGTCATTTAACTATATTTGGTGTAGTTTTCTTAGTATTAGGTATATTACTAAAAACACCTTTAAGCAAACCACTTGAAAAAATTAATCATAAATTTAAAGAATGTGGTTTAGCTGAATAAAATTTAATTTACTATTGTTTCCACACACAAAAAGCTATGAATATTAAATTCATAGCTTCAGTTTGTAGACAAATAGCATTTTTGCATAAAGCAAAAATGCTATTTTTAGTTTTATAAGCAAAATTTCTAAATTTTTCAAATATATTTTTAATATTATGATATAATCCGAGATATCCCCCGGTCT
>NZ_WHJC01000188.1 GCF_009295725.1 Clostridium tarantellae | reverse complement strand
ATTTTATCTATAGGTGGTGCTAAACTTAATTCTGTAGAATATAAAGAAATAGCTAATACCTTAAATATATTACAAGAAAATTTTGATAATTTTAAAAAAGAACTTTTAGAGGAATATGATTTGCTTGAAAATTTATTTAAAGAAATATGTAAAGGAACTTCACATTTCAATAGCTTTTTAAATAAATTAAATAGTTGTGCAAAAAAGGTTTTTATATTTGAAGAAATATAAAAACTTATTAGAACTTTGAAGATAATTACTTTTAAATAAAGGCTCCTCTTTAAACTAAAAGCACTTCATATTTTAAAGAGGAGTCATAAAATAAATATTAAATTTTTAAATTATATAATAAAAATATATTAAGGAATTAGTGTAAGTCTTACTATACTAATCCATGGTGCAGGTTCATTATTATCATTATAGAATTTAATAGTATTAATTCCTGCATTTAATGAAATTGTTACTCTTAATGTGCTTACGTTATTTTCTGTCCAATCTGTTGTTTTCTTTGCAGTATAGGTTGTATTTGTAGGAGTTCCATTAACAGCTAATTTTAACGTTCTGTCTTTATCACCGCTTAAATATTTAATATCTGCATAATAGCTTCCAGTTGCCAATGGGGTAACTGTTATCGTTGCATGTCCACCTGCATCTCCAATAGCACCTACAAAAGTATCATTTAATTGTAAACTTGTTCCATTAAGTGTTCCATTTTTAACTTTATAATTATTAGAATAATGTTGCACTCCATATAAGTCTTTGTAAATATAAGTTACAATTATTTCTTCATTTGTAAATTTTCCAGTTGTAGAACCTTTAACTTCCTTAAAGGAATACCCTAATTTACTTAAATCTTTTGCTTTAGTTGTATAAGAATCTCCTATATTTCCATATAAAACTTCAGAAGTTTGAACAGGATAACCAGCTTCATTTCTATATTCTACCCTTACTTTTTCAGGTAGTAAATTTTTTCCTTTAATTATATTATAAATTCCTATTTCATTTATAGTAGGACCATATTTATTAGAAGAACAGGTTAGCTTAATTTTACTAGAAGATATTTCTTTAAATGAAACAGTGAAATTATTTCCTATAGTAGTACCTTCACTTAATACTACAAAACTTGAACCATTCCAATATTCTAATTTATACTTATTTATTCTCATGCCCATGCCACTTTGAGTTGCTTCATTAATTACAACTCTGTTAAAGGAAACGGATTGTCCTAAGTTTATTTCTATCCATTTTGAATCAGTTCCATCATTAGTTGCCCATCTTGTATTTGAATCTCCATCAACTGCTTTAGAAGCAGAATATTCAGCACCGTAAGGCTCTTCACTAGCTGTTACAGTTTGGTTTAAAGCTAAATTTTCTCCTAAAATATCAATAGTTAAAGCTTTTCCTCTAGCTATGCCTAATAAATTAGCAGCAGTATAAAGTGTATCAATATCATCTTGATGTTGTTTACCTTCTTTATTTGGCGCAGCATTTAATATTAAATTATTATTTTGATTTACTAATTGGGTATACATTGATTTTATCATTTGAGAACTTTGTCTTGGTCCTTCAAAATCATTTCTAGAATTATAAAACCAAGTAGATTTTAAGCATACAGTAGTTTCAAATGGAAGATAATATAATTCTTTATTATAACTATATAGTTTAGGATCATAATTTGGATTAGGAAGATGAGGGTCTGCCAACCTAAATTCTGATGGGAAATAAACTATAGGGTCGCCATCTTTGTAATATTTAGGGTATATATAACTTGTACCACCTATTGTCCAGTTAGTTGATACTTGACAGCCTGGTTGTAATCTTTTAACCATATCATAAACTCTATCTAATTGCCAAACAGGTGCGTCTTTTACCCAACTACCATCTAACCAAAGTTCTACAATATCTCCATAATTTCCACCTAATAATTCCGTTAATTGATTTATCATATAATCAGCATAAACTTCTGTATTATTAAAGCCATATCTAGTATCCCAGTTTCTATCCCATATTGAATAATATAAACCTAGTTTTATACCATATTTTTCACAAGCATCTGCTAACATTTTTGTAACGTTTAAAGAATTTTTAGAACTAAGTGCATCATAGTCACTATAAACACTATCTCTTACTGAAAAACCATCATGGTGTTTTGTAATTGAAATTATATAACTCATACCTGCTTCCCATGCTAATTCAACCCATTTATCTATCTCTAAGGATGTTGGAGCATAAGATGATGGATGAATTGATCCATCTGTCCATTCTTGGTCCACAAAGGTATTAATACCAAAGTGAATAAACATACCATATTTCATATCAGTATTCCTTAGTTGATATATACTAGGAATAGTTGAGGCATTTGGAACTAAATATTTGTCTGGAGAAATATCAATTGGAGTTATTAAAGTTAGGGTTAAATTTCCTAAATCAGGAGTATAATTTATACTATCATCACCATAAAATTTAATTTCATTAATACCTAAAGTTAAATTAACTTCCGTTGTAAATACACCAGGATCACCATATGGTGCAGTGTAACCCTTACCTGTATTAATACTATTTATATCTATTTTAAAAGATCTTTCATTATGATAATGTCTATAATTTATAGATAATTTATATATTCCTGATTTTAATACTTTTACTTTAAATAAAGTATATCCATTAGTATTTCCACCATTACTTGCTGAATATCCAAAATTATCAATAAAAGAACCATTACCTAACATTGCAGTAGATATATTATAACTTATTGATGGATTTGGTAATGATGAAGATACAAATAATACTGTAGTATTTAGTAAATCTGGAGTATAGTTATTACTATTATCACCATAGAATTTAATAGTATTAGTTCCTCTATTAAATACAATATCATAAATTATAAATTTTCTTTTATTTCCAGGTAGTACATGATAAGTAGTCCCTGTATGAACTTTATTTATATCAACATTTAGTGGTCTAACTTCTCCATTTCTATGTGTTAATACTAAATTATATCTACCCTCATATGGTACTAATACAGTTAACATAGAATATCCTTTTGATGGTCCACCTTGACTTATTACAAAATTTTCATTATCTAAGGTAGCTCCATTAAAAAGTTCAGCTTTATTCATAGCATAATCAGAGCTATGAATCATTGCTTTGTATGAAGTTATAACTTCACTATTAGTAAGACTAAAACTTTTTAAATCTGGGGCATACAACCCAGAAAAATTAGTACTTTTTTCACCATAAAATTTAATTCTATTTCTTCCACTGCTTAATTCAACTGTGGTTGTGAAGATTCCTCCACCAGGATTTACTGGAAGTGTAAAGCTATTTCCTACATTTGAGCCATTAATATCTATATTAAGAGGCTTTTCAGAATTAGAATTTTTATAATTAACATCTAGAGTATATATACCTGATGTTGGTACATTTACATCTAACATGCTATAACCATTAGTAGGACCTCCATTATTTATTACATATCCACCACTGTCAACACTTGCCCCACTATTTAAAGATGCAGAAGACATTTCATAAGTTATTGGTTTAGGATTTGAAATTATTAATTTTCCAATCCATGGACCAGGTGAATTAACGGTGTTATAGAATTTAATATTATTTATTCCTTCATTTAGATTTAAAATAACATTTAATGTTTCAGCACTGGATATCTCCCAGCTAGAAGTTTTATTGACATAATACAAAGTACCAGAATCTTCATCATTAATAGCTATTCTAAAGTTTCTATTTGCTTCACCACTTATATATTCAATGGCAAGGTTATATGGTCCTGCCGTTTTTATATCAACAGAAAAAGTTACATAACCACCTGTATCTCCAATATAACCAATGAAAGTATCATTTAATATAGTACTAGTATTTGTTAATACTCCATCAGTAGCATTAAACATATAATTTACTAAAGTTTTTATTTTTGTTATTTTTAAATTCCCTACCCATGGTCCTGGAGTATTAGGAGCATTAAATAATTTAATATTATTTATTCCATCATTTAAATTAACTATAATATTTAATTTTTTAGTACTAATAAGCGTCCAATCATTAGTTTTAGAAGCAATAAGAGGATTACCTATATTTCTTCCATTAATATCAGCCTGTAAAAGCCTATCATTATCACCACATAAATATTCAATCTCTAAATTATACATACCTGATGATGACACAGAAAGAGGTACTATTGCATATCCTCCCGCATCACCTATAGCCCCAATAAAATTACCATTTAATGTTAATGTAGTATTAAAAAATTTACCCTCATTAGAGTTAACAGATGTTACAATTTCAGAAGTAGGTTTATATTCTGTAGAATCCTTTATTAAAGTGTATTGAATTCCATTAGGTTGAATGTAAAATCTAACTGAATTTAAGTTATCAGTATTAATAAATCCTTTTGATAAATCAGAAGTTGCTCCACATACAGAACCTGACAGAAGCAATCTAGAAGGCTCATAATGAAAAACTTTTAAATAATATCCATATTCAAAAGAAATTCCTTTTAAAAGAGAAGCAAAATTATTACCTGTATCTTTACCTAATAAAAATACAGAGGATTTTAAATTATTATTAAAATCATATAAGGATACCCCAAAATAAAGTTTGGTTCCTAGCCCATTATGTGCTTGGTTTCCTGTTGATTTAACTATAATTTTTTTTGTGGTTACATCAAATTTTAGTGTATTTATTGTAACATCATTTAAACCCAAAAAAGTAAATTCATTACCAGCTAAACCTACAGAATTATTGGTGCTAGTTATGCTTGTTGTAGGAAGGGTAGTTATATTTGTATCTGTATTATTTATAGAGGTTATGGTATTATTTGTAGAAGTTGTTGTATCATTTACAGTAATAACTTCAGATTGATTAGACTTAACTAAATACTCTCCTTCTGGAACATTTATAAAACTATATATACCACTTAAATTTGTCTTAGTAAATGCTAATGGTGTAAGTTCATTATTGCTGTCTATACTATAAAGTATAACATCAGCATTAGATACTGGAGCATTTAAGGTATCTGTTATAATTCCAGATACTACACCATTTGGAGCTTCAGGATTTACATATAAAACTTTTGAAAGTGTAGTTATTATTCCACTTTTAGTAGTAGCATTTAATTCAGAATGAAGATAACCTAAAGCGTTTATTGTAATATTATAATTTCTAGGCTCTAATTCACTAAATACAAAAATACCTGCGTTATCAGTATAGGTTATTGATATTAAAGTATTTGATCCATTAACTATACTATATAGTAAAACAATAGCTCCAGAAATACTTTGAGAGTTTATATCTTGTAAGAAACCACTTATAGCTCCTAATGTAGATGTAGTATCTGCTTGTAAAGTAAAATCAATAGTTTTAGTTTCACTTGTTGTTAAAACAAATGGGTCTACTTGAGATAATAATTTTCCCTGTGCTGTAGCTATCATGTTATAAACAGAACTAAAAGGAAGTAAGTTAATAGAATAATTTCCATTTAGATCAGTCATAGCACTACTTAAGGGATTAAACTCACCATCTGTTAATTTTACTATAGCACCTTGTATAGGATTATTGTTTGAATCAACTACTTTACCTATAATAGCAGCACCAATATTTACTTCTTTATTATTAAAATCTAATTGCATATCTAGTTTTACATCAGAACCTTTACCTAAAACCGTTATAGGTTTAGATGTAATTGGATTAAATTTATCCTGTTTAATTTCCATAATATTCTCCTACTATACACTATAAATTTAAATATATAAATATGTTAACTATATATAAAGGAGGAATTTTTGTGCAAATATTAGAACAGTGTGGGCTATTTTTTCAAAATGAAATTTTAGGAATGAAATGGCTAAACACTCTTATAGGTTCAATACTTAATTGCATTGGACTAAATGTAAATGATAGATTAGGAGGAGTTATTCAATTTTTTCTCTATGACACCATTAAGATTTTTATATTATTATCCTTTTTAATATTTTTAATTTCATATATTCAGAGTTTTTTTCCACCAGAAAGAACTAAAAAAATATTAGGTAAATTTAATGGAATAAAGGCTAATACCTTAGCGGCATTATTAGGAACAGTAACACCTTTTTGCTCTTGTTCATCTATTCCAATATTTATGGGGTTTACTAGTGCTGGACTTCCTATTGGAGTAACGTTCTCATTTTTAATTTCATCACCATTAGTAGATTTAGGTTCTTTAATTCTTCTCATGAGTATTTTTGGTACAAAAATAGCAGTGGCATATGTAATTGTAGGATTAATATTAGCTATATTAGGAGGAAGTTTAATTGAAAAAATGAATATGAATAAATATGTTGAAGACTTTATAAAGAATGTTAAGCCTTCAAATATTGATTCACCAGAACTTTCTACAAAGGACAGAATTACTTTTGCAAAAGAACAAGTGCTTTCAACTGTTAAAAAAGTATATATATATATTTTTATAGGAGTAGGCATTGGGGCTATAATTCACAATGTAATACCTACTGAATGGATTGAAAGCATATTAGGAAGAAATAATCCTTTCTCAATTATACTTGCAACTCTTGTGGGAGTGCCTATGTATGCTGATATTTTTGGGACAATACCTGTGGCTGAAAGTTTATTATCTAAAGGAGCAGGACTTGGAACTATACTTGCTTTTATGATGTCAGTAACTGCACTTTCCTTGCCTTCTATAATAATGCTTAGAAAGGTTGTTAAGCCAAAATTATTAATTTTATTTATTACCATTGTTACAGTTGGAATTATATTTATAGGATATC
>NZ_WHJC01000187.1 GCF_009295725.1 Clostridium tarantellae | reverse complement strand
ATATAAATTAATAAATATAATGTGATAAATAGATTTTAAATAATTATATTGACCATAAAAGTGAGGACAGGTATTGTATAAGGAAAAAAAATTATTAAAAAGAATATTAAAAGGAGCAGTTGTTTTTAATATAGTTTTTATAATTATGTTTATGATTTTTATTAGCATAATAGGAATTTGCTATCAATCAACAAAAGCTATTAGTAACAATAATGGATTAATTACAGATATAGGAACTTTAGGAGTTCCATTAGAGTTTGTTCCTTATTTCAATGAGGCTTCTGCACAATTTAATATACCTAATTGGTGTTTAGCTGCTGTAGCTAAGCAAGAAAGTAATTTTAATGCTAATACTGAGTATGGTGGTGCATATGGGATTATGCAAATACAAAAAATAGATATTTTAACCGGAAAAGATTTATGGGCTTATTTAATAAATTTAGGTCTTGGAGAAGAATATAAAAAAGCAGGATATAAATTTTTAAATTCAGAAGAAATGTGGGAAATATTTTTAAATGATCCTAAAGCCCAAATTTTAGCTGGTGCTTATGAAATAAGATATTATACAAATTATGTTTTATTTCATAAAGAGATTGTAAATAAATTAAATTATAATTCTAATGAAAATATGAATTTAATTAATTGGAATTCTCCTAAAAGTAATGAAGAGTTTAGTGAGTTACTTAGGAGAATTTTTGCTTGTTATAATGGTGGACCCAAATATGGTATGACTGTAGATTTAGATAATGCTCAATTTGATTATCCAAATAAAGTTTTTAAATATGCTATAGAATTTAGAGATACTGGATTGATTGGTGAAGACATTGAAGAAAGTGATAATGAAACAGTAGAGAAAGCAATAAATGCAGGGATGCAATGGGTTGGAAAATCACCCTATGTTTGGGGTGGTGGAAGAACTCAGGAAGATGTTGATGCAGGAAGATTTGATTGTAGTTCATTTGTACATTATGCTTTTTCAAATGCAGGTATAGAGCTTGGAGCAAGGGAAAATGTAGTTACATTTTCATTAGTTAAAATGGGCAAAGAAGTTCCAGTAGAGCAAATGCAAAGAGGAGATATTATTTTTTTTGATACATACACAATAGATGGACATGTAGCTATTTACTTGGGTGAAGATAAATTTTTACATGATGGTCCTTCTAAGGGAGTATGGATAGATAGTTTAAATGAAGCTTATTGGAAAAACAACTTTAATAAAAAAATTAGAAGAGTAGTTTAATTTTTATAATATTTAAATTTTATTAAAACAAATAATAATATAAATAAATTTAGGAGATTTTTTATGGAGACTATAGAGTTAAAAGAAAAAGTAAATATTAAAGTTGAAGAATTAAAGTATAGATTTAATAAAATAGGGTCTTTGCCATATTATATTTTTTGTGGAATTTTTGTAATAGGTATTATATTTTTTTTAACATCTAATATGATTTTTAATAAAGAGTTTAGTTTAATGAGTACTGAATTAAATAAAAAAATGTATATAAATAGTAATGGTATTGAACTAACTAATAGGCAGTTTAATCCTAATAATGGTTTAATTCAATTAAATTTTAAAGTTGAAAATACTGATTTAATAAATGAAAATAATTTTAAAGTTGAAATTAGAGAAAAATCTAATCCCTTAGAAGTTATTAATTCAAATTTAGTAAAGATAAGTAATACTGATTATATAGTATATACTTATTTACCTAAAAAGTGGTCAGCAGTTTCATTAACAGTAATAGATGAAACTATAAACTCATCTAGCGGAAATATGGTTAAGTTTTATTCAGATATAAGAGATATTCATATAAATAATAAATTATCTGAAAAAAGTAAAGAAAATTATATGATAGAAATTATTGAACAAGATATTAAAGAAATAAAAACTAAAGTTGAAATAATAGAAGAAAACATTAAAGAAAAAAATTTATTTATACAAAATTTAAAAGATAAAATAAATAATATTGAAAAGGATAAAAAATATCAAACAGAAACTGAAGTAGCTTCTACAGAAGGAAGTATAACTTCTTTAAATACTAGTATTGAAACTATAAAAAAAGAAATAGAAAAATTAAATATTAATAAAGATGAATTAAAAAGAAAAGTTGAAAAGTTAGAAGAAAAGAAGTTTGATTTAACTAATTAAATTAAACTATTAAAACTTTATAAAGAAAATAAATTTTAATTTTATGTAAATTAATTTCTTATAAAGTTTTAAAAATAATTATAGCTACAAAAATTAATGGAGTGAAAATAAATGGCTACAGTAAAACAATTAAGAGAAAATTATAATAAAATAATTAACCTTATAACAAGTAATGAAAAAGAGTGGAGAAAATTTTGTGAATTTGTTTCAAAAATGTACAATGAGGATTTTAATAATTTAATATTAATTTATGAACAAAATCCTAAGGCTACTTTAGTAATGGATGTTGAAACATGGAATAAAAAATTAAATGTTTCTATTAATGAAGGGGCAAGGAGTATTTCTGTATTTGATTCTAATAAAAATAGTATTACAATAAAAAGTTTAATTGATATAGTAGATACTAATGCCTTAGATAAATATATTTTAGAAGCATGGAATTTAGAAAATGAAGATACAAAAGAGAGCTTAATTAAAATTTTAAATGAAAAGTATAATTTAAAAGGTAATAATTTAAATGAATTAGTTGATAATTTAGTTCATAATAAAGTTAATGAAAATATAGAACAATTAAAATTTATAAATAAAGAAATTTCTACTGAAGAACTAAGAGAAGATTTTATTGAAATTATGCTTGAAAGTATTAAATATATAGTAAATATAAGATGTGGTATTGAAAATAATAATAATTTCAAAAAAATTAAAAATTTTAATGATTTTAATCTTTCAGTTTCTTTATCAACTATATCCTTTAATATGTCAAATAGTATATTAAAGGACTTAGAGTTTGAACTAAATAAAATTAATGATTTAAATAATAATATAGAAAAAAGGAGAGATAAAAATGAAACAACATCAGAATTGGAATTACATAGAGAAGGATGGGATACTTTATCCAGAAATTCAAATATCCAACGAGGAGAAATACGACAAAATGCTTTTAGGGAAATATGGTCAAGCAGCTTTTGCTTATATGAAAGAATATCATCCAGTGAGATTCAATATACTAGTAGGGACTGGAGAACTAATGAAGGTGGTACACCAAGTGGACGAGAGAGCCTATCAAATGGTGGAAAGATTAACAGAGGAAATGTTAGAGAAGGATCCAATAGAAGATCCATACGACTTCATGGAGAGCTACAGGAAAAGATTGCAAATGAGAATGGTAGCAGAAGAAATAGTGTTGAAGGAAATAGTTTATCAAGTTCATTAAATAATTCAATGGAGCCATTAAAAGATAATGGTTCCATTTTTTTATCTAAAGATGAAAAAAATTTAGAAAATGAATTAGATTCTAAATCATTAAATAAAATTAATTCCAATACAAACTTTAGAAATAATACTTTTAAAATTATTAATGATGAGTTGTTTTTTATAAAAGATGGAGTTATAGAAAAAGTAGAAGAAAAAGGTAAAAAAATTTCTAAAATTAAAGGTATGGATGAAATTAGAAATATAACAAGAGAAATAATAAATATTCAACTTAAAGGATGTACTGATGAACAGCTAATAGAAAAGCAAAAAGTTCTTAATGGAGTATATGATAATTTTGTTAAAGTCTTTGGTCCTTTAAATTCTGATAAAAATAAAAGAGTTTTTATGAAGGATGATGATTTACCTTTAATATGTTCTCTAGAAATAAAGAATGTTAATGGAATTACAGAAAAATCTGCAATGTTTAATAAAAGAAATATAAGTAAAATAGAAAAGATAAGTATAGTTTATAATGCTAGTGACGCATTAAGTGCTAGTTTAAATGAAAAGGGAAAAATTGACTTAGCTTTTATGGAAAGTATATATAATAAAGACTTTAAAGAGATTATAAGTGAATTAAAAAATAAAATATTTATTAATCCAGAAAAATATGATGAAAAAGATCTATCAAAGGGATGGGAAACAAAAGAAGAATATTTAAGTGGAAATGTTAGGGGTAAGTTACAAAGTGCATATGAATTTGCAAAGTCAAATAAATTTAATGAAGATATATCTAAAGTTTTTACTAATATTGAATTTTTAGAAATGGTACAACCTCAATATATAAAATTAGATGAAATAGATGTAAAACTTGGAGCTAACTGGATAGACGAAAGGGATATAGAAAAGTTTATATATGAATTATTAGATACCCCTATAAGATATCAAAGAGAGGATGAAAACATAGGCTTTTCAATTCAAGCACGTTATAATAAATTTAATGCAGAATGGATGTTAACAAGTATAAATAGGATGTTTAACTCCACAAAAGTTAATGAAATTTTTGGGACAGCAACTAAAAATGCCTATGAAATTATTGAAGAAACTTTAAATTTAAAAGTTATTACCATAGATAATAATGAAAAAGAAACTATGTTAGCAAGAGAGAAACAAAATTTAATAAAGAAAGAATTTAAAAATTGGATATTTAAAGATTCTGAAAGAATAGAAAAGTATGAAAAAATATATAATGAAATATTTAATAATATTAGAGCAAGAGAATATAACGGTTCACATTTGAATTTTCCAGGGATGAATCCAGAAATAAAACTTAAAGAGCATCAAAAAAATGCAGTTGCTAGAGTGATATATGGTGGAAATTCTTTATTAGCTCACTGTGTTGGAGCAGGAAAAACCTTTGAAATGATTACAAGCTGTATGGAACTTAAAAGATTAGGGCTAGCAAAAAAGAATATGTTAGTAGTACCTAATCATTTAACAAATCAGATAGCATCAGATTTTTTTAGATTATATCCTTCAGCGAATATTTTAGTAGTTAATGATAAAAATTTTAATAAAGAAAATAGAGAAAAGTTTAATGAAAGAATTAAAAATGGAAGTTATGATGCTATAATTATTGCGCATAAGGATTTTCAAAAAATACCTCTTTCTATTAAAGCAAGAAAGGAATTATTACAAGATGAATTAAATGAGGTAGAAGATTTTATAAATGATTGTATAAATAAATCTTTAAGTAGAATTTATATAGATGAAATTGAAAAACATAAAAAAAACCTTACTAAGGATTTAAAGAAATTAGATAAAATTACACAGGATAGTAGTTTAATTTTTGATAATTTAGGTGTAGATAATATATTTATAGATGAAGCTCATGAGTTTAAGAATGCTCCTATTAAAACTAAGATAGCTACAAATATTGGGGGATTAACTAATAAAAGTTCTGATAAAGCTATGGAGATGCTTTTTAAATGTAAGTATATGCAAAAATTAAATGAAAGCAGAGGCATAGTTTTTGCTACTGGTACACCTATTTCAAATTCTATGGCAGAAATGTATATAATGCAAAGATTTTTACAAAATAATGAATTAAAAGATAGAAATATATATACTTTTGATGCTTGGGCTGCAAATTTTGGAGAGGTAGTATCTACCTTAGAAATAGCTCCAGATGGTAATAATTATAGAGTTAAAAATAAATTTAATAAATTTTGTAATGTACCTGAATTAGTAACCTTATTTGCTCAAACAGCAGATATTAAAACATCTGAAATGCTAAATTTACCTCGTCCAGAATTAGAAAATGGAGAATATATTATAGTAGCTGCTGAATCAAATGAATTTATAAAAAATAAAATGAAAGAATTTGGAGAAAGAGCTGAAAGAATAAAGAATAAAGAAGTACATCCTACAGAAGATAACATGCTTAAAATAATAAATGAAGCTAGACTATTAAGCACAGATGCTAGGTTATTAGATAAAAACCATAAAGATTATACGGGTTCTAAACTTAATCAGTGCATAGACCTTATTTATTCAGATTATATAAATTCTCATTATATAAAAGGTACTCAAGTAGTATTTTGTGATATTGGAATACCTAAAGGGGATGGTAGTTTTTCAGTTTATGATTTTGTAAAGGAAGAATTAATTAAAAAAGGCATAAAGGAAAAAGAAATTTGTTTCATACATGATGCTAAAAAAGGGAAAGAAGAAGAATTATTTGAAGAAGTAAGACAGGGTAAAAAGAGAATAATTATAGGAAGTACTGCTAAAATGGGAACTGGAACTAATATACAAGATAGATTAGTTTCTCTCCATCATTTAGATTGTCCTTACAGACCCACTGATATAGAGCAAAGGGAAGGAAGGATTTTAAGACCTGGTAATATAAATAAAAAGGTTAAGATTTATAGGTATGCCACTAAAGATACTTTTGATGCTTATTTATGGCAAATTGTTGAATCAAAGCAGAAATTTATTTCACAGGTTATGACTGGGAAAGTAAAAGATAGAAGTTGTGAAATTGTTGATGAAACAGCTTTATCTTATGCTGAAGTTAAAGCAGTAGTAACAAAAAATCCATTAATTAAAGATAAAAGTATAATAGACAATGAAATAGCTAATTTGCAAAGATTAAAGAGTTTATATGAAGATAAAAAAAAGCTAATGAAAGAAAATGTTAATTTTAAGTATCCTAATTTAATTAATGATGAAAAAATTAAAATAAATTATATTTTAAAGGATATTGAAACTAGAAATAATAATAAAAGTGAAAAATTTTCAATTAATATTAAGGGGGAATCATTTGTTAAAAGAGAGGAAGCTGGAAAAACTCTTAATGATAAATTTTTAAACATTTCAAATAAAGAAATTTCTTTAGGGAATATCTATGGTTTTAATTTATTTGGTAAAAAATCTTTTAATGAAGATAAAAAATATATTATTATAC
>NZ_WHJC01000186.1 GCF_009295725.1 Clostridium tarantellae | reverse complement strand
TCTTTTTCTTCTTTTAAGTACTTTCTATTTGATTTATTTTTTGTCATAGTTAAACTCTCCTTATTATTCTCTAAATTTGAGAATACCATTAATTTGTTTCTACGACAACTATCTTACCACCTAGGGATTATAAAAATAATACAATTTTATATTAAAAAATAAGTCTTGTGTTGTTATGTACACGAGATATAAAAAGGAGAATACATAAATGGAAAATTTAATGTTTTGTTATCAGTGCCAAGAGACAGCAGGGAGAGTAGGCTGTACAAAGTTTGGAGTGTGTGGTAAGTCACCAAATTTAGCAAAAATGCAGGATTTATTAATATATGTTACTAAAGGCATTTCAGAAATTACAACTAAATTAAGAAAAGAAGGAAAGCAAATAGATCCTAAAGTAAATAATATGATAACTTTAAATTTATTTACTACCATAACTAATGCAAATTTTGACAATAATATTTTCTATGATAGAGTAAGAAAAACTTTAAATGTTAAAGATGAATTGTTATCAACTTTAAAGGATACTTATGAATTAACAGAATGTGCTTTATGGACAGCTAATAAAGATGAGGAGTTTGAGAAAAAATATATAAGTGAAGAAGTAGGTGTTTTATCTACTAAAAACGAGGATATTAGAAGCTTAAGAGAATTAATTACTTATGGGTTAAAGGGAATGTCTGCATATATGAAGCATGCTAATGTGCTTGGATATGATTCAGAAGATATACATGCTTTTATGCAAAGTACTTTAGCAAAACTAACAAATAATTCTTTAACAGTTGAGCAATTAATTTCATTAACTTTAGAAACAGGGAATTTTGGAGTAAATGCCATGGCATTACTTGATACTGCTAATGTTGAAAGTTATGGAAATCCTGAAATTACTAAAGTAGATATTGGAGTTAGAAATAATCCAGGAATATTAATTTCAGGTCATGATTTAAAAGATTTAGATGAACTTTTAAAGCAAACAGAAGGTACGGGAATAGATGTTTATACTCATTCTGAAATGCTACCAGGACAATATTATCCAGCATTTAAAAAATATAAACATTTTGCAGGAAATTACGGCAATGCTTGGTGGAAACAAAAAGAGGAGTTTGAAAGTTTTAATGGACCAGTATTAATGACGACTAACTGTATAGTTCCTCCTAAAGATAGTTATAAAAATAGATTGTATACAACAGGATCAGCAGGCTTTACAGGTTGTACTCATATTGAAGCAGATGAAAAAGGAAATAAAGATTTTTCAATTATTATAGAGCAAGCTAAGAAATGTAAATCACCTACAGAAATAGAAACAGGAGAAATAATTGGAGGATTTGCACATAATCAAGTATTAACTCTTGCTGATAAGATTATTGATGCTGTTAAAAATGGTTCAATAAAGAAATTTTTTGTTATGGCAGGTTGTGATGGAAGAGCTAAATCAAGAAATTATTATACTGAATTTGCAAAAGAATTACCAAAAGATACTGTTATATTAACAGCAGGCTGTGCTAAATATAAGTATAATAAACTAAATTTAGGAGAGATTGAGGGAATTCCAAGAGTATTAGATGCAGGACAATGTAATGATTCTTATTCATTAGTGCTTATAGCTTTAAAATTAAAAGAAGTATTTCAATTAGAGGATATAAATGATCTTCCTATAGCATTTAATATTGCTTGGTATGAACAAAAAGCTGTTATAGTATTATTATCATTACTATATTTAGGAGTAAAAAATATACATTTAGGACCTACATTACCAGCATTTTTATCACAAAATGTAGCTAATGTTTTAATTAAAAACTTTGGAATTGGTGGCATAACAAATGTTGAAGATGATTTAAGAATGTTCTTAGAAAAATAAAGTTAATTTTTAATAACCTAATAATCTCTATAACACTTTATTTACTCCCTTATAATTAACACTAAAATTTGCATTATTATTTAATATTAATTAAACCATTAAATTAAAAAAAATATATAGATAAACTATTTATTATTAATGATTTTTATAAATTCTATTTTGGTAAAGAATATTATAATATTAAGTTTAATTAATTAAATAGTACCTTTCATATTTTAAAAAGTACTTATAAAAAGTTTATTTTATATATAAGGTTTTTTTCTTAGATATTTTTTAATAGTATATATATAGTATAATAACATTTATAGTATATGTTGTTGTATATATATAGTACGTTTTTGAGAAAGCTAGTTATTTCAAGGGTTTTAGATAGATTGAAAACACACTTTAATCGGTTAAATCACACGTTTTAATCGGTTGAATAGCACAAGTTAATCGGTACATGATAGCACAAGTTAATCGGTTGAATCACACGTTTTAATCGGTACATAAATCACACGTTTTAATCGGTAGTGTGGATAATGTTAATAATATTTATTCATATTAATATATTTTCAAAATGTATATTGAAGAGTTAAATATGTAATGATAAAATCTTAAAGAGGTGATAATGTGGAAAAAGAGATTATAATAAAAGAAGGATCTAAAAGAATATCTGAAAGTAGCTTTTTAATAGATGTTAATATGATAGAAGCACCTTTATTTATTTTTAAACCAAGAAATAAAACTAATACTGCAACCCATTGGATAGAATCACCTGATGTTAGTCCATTAGCTAAAAGAATTATTGGTAGAGTTCGGAATCCTGATATCACTCAAGTTGAATATATGAGATGGACTGATAGTAAAGGAAATGATAGAGAAATAATAGCTACATCTATAACTAATTTACCAAATGGATTTGCAATGGATGTTTTATTCACATTAATTGCTTTGTATATAAAGAAATCACCTCCTATAATATATGATAAAAAAATTAAAAAATATGTGTTGCCAACTAGAAAGTTAAATTGCTCTTTAACGGAAGTTTGTTTATATATGGGGATTACTGATAGTGGGCAAAATATAAATAGGATAAAAGATGCTATTTTTGAGTTATTTAGTGTAAGTTATCATCCTTTAACACAAGGAATTATTTATGATAAAAATAATGAAGAGTTTGTTGAAAGTGAAATGGGAATAAGGTTATTAAGCTATGAATTTTTAAGTAAAGCTCAACAAAATAAACGTAATAGTCAATCTTTAGTAGTAACTTTTGATGATCTTATATTAAATAATATAGAAAATTCATTTATAAAATTTTTAAGTAATAATACTTATTTTTCATTAAGAAGTGGACTTACTAGAAGACTTTATAGTTATGTGGAAGGAAATAGATATAGTAGTAATGGTCAAATGACCTATATAAAGCGTAGGTATAATACTTTAAAATATAAACTACCTATTGAGTATAGAAATATATCTGATTTAAAAAGGAAGTTAAAAAATCCTTTAGAAAGATTAATTGAAAAAGGAGTTTTAGAAGATTATTTTTATGGTGATGAAATTTTAATAAATGGTATTAAAGAAGATGCTATTTATATTATATTTAAAGGTAATAGAAGTAAGGTTATAAACTCTTTAACTAAAAGTGTTAATAAAAATAATAAGATAGTTACTAAAAAAGAAAAACCTAAGGAACAAATGGTATTTCCTAATGATATTAAAAAAGAATTAAAGGATTTTGGTATTAATGAAAATAAAATATCAGAACTTATGAGTAAAAATTCCAAATATGAATTAGCAAAATATATATTATGGATAAAAGATGGAATTTCTAAAGGAAAAGTTAAAGATTCAGCTGCATTATTTGTATTTGCTATGACCCCAGCTGGAGAAAATAATGGAAATATGGTTAAAGTAGAAAATAGCAATCCTGAGATAGTTAAATTTGTAGAAGATTATAAAGCTAAGATTGAAGGAGAAAAGTTTATAGATGAAGGTCTTATTAGAAAAACTTTTGATGAATATATAGAAAATGAATTAAGTAAATTTATTAAAGAAGAAGAATTTGTTTATATGGCTATGAAAGATTCTATTCTTGGTGATATTGAAGGCATGTATAAGAAAAAGCTTAAGGGGCAACGTCAATTATATAATATAGCTTCATCCCAAGAAGAAAAGGATAAAATTTTAAAAACTATAGAAAAATGGGAAAGATATCCTATAGAAAAGGAGAAATCAGAAATTTTTAAAGATGAACTTTTAAAAAGAGCAAGTATATATAGAGGATTTAAAATTTTTGAAAGTTTTAAAATAGAATATATTAAGAAAAATAATTAAAGTAATATATAATAGAATGCATAAGTATGAATAAATAAATATACCTAATAAAATTCTTAAATTGTTAGTAATAAGTATTTAAGAGTTTTATTTTTTATATAATTAAACATATTGAATAAATGATAAAAACCACAAATTTTATTTTATATGTTTGCAAAAAAATAGACAAGTAATAAATGTAATTTTAAATATAAACTTTAAATTACATTTATTACTTATCACATATATTTTTATATTACTTTATTTAAACTAATATTTATTTTTCTAATCTAAAGGCATAATAAAGCATAAGTATATTTTTGACATAAAAGTATGTAAGTATTATATTCAAAGAAAAATACTAAAGAAAGGTGTGAAGTAATATTGATGATATGAGTAATATGCTTGACATGGGTAGTATGAATGAAAATGCCAGTATGAAAGAGATGAAAAATAATAAACATATTAATTTAGTAGTAACAATATTTCTTTTAGGAGTATTTATGGGGGTCATAGATACTGGTATAGTTTCACCGGTAAGGGAGATTATAGCTTCATATTTTAATGTAAACTTTAATACTAGTATTTGGTTAATAACTGCATATACCATAACTTATGCAATATTTTTACCTATTGTAGGAAGTATAGCAGATCAGTATGGAAAGATAAAAGTCTTTAGAATTAGCATAATTATTTTTGGGGTTAGTTCTTTATTGTGTGGAATATCTGGAATCTTTAATGTATATTGGATTTTGATTATAAGTAGAATTTTTGAAGCCATAGGTGCTGGTGGAATGATGCCATTAGCAACTGCATACATAGGTGAAGCCTTTCCCATGAATAAAAGAGGATATGCTTTAGGACTTGTAGGTGCTGTTTATGGTGTGGGAACAGCTATAGGACCTACTTTAGGTTCTTTAATTGTTAATATCTTTGGTTTGGATAAATGGGGATTAATATTCTTAATAAATGTACCAATAAGTATAGTGGTATTAATTTTATTAATGAATGTTAAGGATGAAAGTATTATTAAGTTTAAAAAGAAAATTGATGTTAAAGGTGGAATAGTTTTAAGTTTATTAATACTTTCATTAATGTATAGTTTAACTAATTTAAATTTTGGAAATATTTTAGAATCTCTAATAAATATTAAGGTATATCCATTTTTTATTATATTCATAATTTTAGTACCTATATTTATAAAAATAGAAAGCAATTCTAATAATCCAATTTTAAACTTGGTTTATTTTAAAGATAGAAATATATGCACCACTCTTATACTAAGTTTTTGTATATGTTTTACAATGGCAGATTTAATTTTTATTCCTCAATTAGCAGCTAATGTTTTAAGATTGCCAGCTGGTTCAGGTGGATATTTTGTAACAGTGGTAGCTATATTTTCAGCCCTTTTTGCACCTTTAGGAGGAAAGTTAATTGATAAATTTTCTGTAAAAAATGAGTTGATTATAGGGTTTATAAGTATTATTTTAGGAGGAGTGATTTTATCCTTTATTACCACTAAAACCTGTGATGTTTTTTCTTTGATTATTGCATTGATTTTAACTGGTATAGGTAATGGATTAACTATGGGTACTCCAATAAATTATTTAATGGAGTGTTTTGTTCCAAAGGAAAATGCTACATCAGGACAAGCAGCCGCAGAACTTTTAAGGTCTATTGGAACAGCATTAGCATCTAACCTTTTAATTAATTTCATGTCCAATGCTAGAAATAATATTCCTCATACCATTGAGCAAATTTTATTAAATTTTAATATTAATAATAAAAGTATTACTTATTCTTTTAGTCATGTGTCATCTTCTATGGCAAATAAATAGCAAATAATATAGTGAATGTAACTAAATATTTTATTAACTCATCATATA
Organism: Clostridium tarantellae; assembly: GCF_009295725.1. Classification (GTDB taxonomy): domain Bacteria; phylum Bacillota; class Clostridia; order Clostridiales; family Clostridiaceae; genus Sarcina; species Sarcina tarantellae. Next base: position 776 of record NZ_WHJC01000186.1, on the reverse strand, counting down.
TTGAACTTGGATATAAAGAAATATATTAAAATGAAGTGATTAAACAGAAAAAGTATATAGAAGTGATTAGTTTTAGTTAATTTTGAGAGAATTCTCCCATCCTCATGGGTGGGAGATAAATCCACATAAGATTTTGTAGAAATGGTAGATTACTTTAAATTTATATATCTAGGTTATTAATTTTATATAGATTATAAATTATTTTATAAGGTTAAAAATTTTGTTATATACTTAAGAATTGAGTTAAAAAGAAAATTTTACTCTATATTAGATATGTAATTTTTCACATTTTCAATAACGGAATCATCTCCAACATAAAGAATAATATCATTTTCTTGTATTTTAAAATATGGTCCAGGAGATAAAAAAGTTTCTCCATTTCTCTTAACTCCAATAATTGTAGCTTTAGTATTATGCCAAAAGTTTAATTCACCAATACTCTTATCTACAGCTACGCTTCCTTCTTCAACTACATTTTCAAAAGGAATTATAGTTCCTACATTTCTTAATTGAGTTGCAAATTCTATAATTGATAATAAATTTTTTTCAAGTTTTTCATCTATTGATCTTTTTTCTTTTATAAGTTTAAAAGTCTCATTATTAATGGAAGTAAAATCATTTTGAGTTTTAAACTTGGTTAAAAAATCTTTAGCAAAATTTTTACTATTAATTATTATTCCGCTCTTTTCATTTACTTCAACTACATTCATATCTTTTAATAAAGCTATAGATCTACGTATAGTTTCTGGTGAAACTTTATAAATACTTACTAAAGT
>NZ_WHJC01000185.1 GCF_009295725.1 Clostridium tarantellae | reverse complement strand
TTATCAAAATAAATAAATAAAATAGTTGAATTATCCTTATTTTTAAATCTTACTTTATTATAATTTAATTCATGTGTAATTAATTCATTAAGAGTTACTCTTAAAAATTCTGGTTCTTCTCCTACTTTATACTGATTTTGTCCTTTATAATTACTTATTATAATTGTACTAGCAATGTTATTAGATATTCTTAAAATATCAAAGGGGTCTTCCACTGAAATAAAATTTTCATTTAAATTATTACTAAAAGATTTTGCACTTTGCTTTACTAATATTTCATCATATAAATTTATATTATCCTTAGAATACTGTACATATTGAACATATTTTTCATTATCCTCTAACAGATTTGTAGATATAAAATCAGTAGCTGTAGTACTAATAAATATTTCATTTATTAATTTCATAAATCTTACTTCACACATTTCTTCATTACTATCATTTATAATTCTAATTTTACTATTTAAAGATGAATTTATTAATCCAGTAGATAATATTTGGAAAAAATCTGAATTTGACTGTGGAATATAAATCTGTCCTTTACTTGGATAATTAGAAATTTCTATTTTATTTTTTTCTTTATAAATTAAAAGCAAGTAATTTTTTGTAAATTTGAATTTTTTACCATGTAATGCTGTTTTAAATTTATTACCATTCTCATTAGATTTTAACACTACTTTTAATAAATTATTTCCATTTTCATTTTTTAAAATTAAAGTAAAATAAGGCTCATTAGAAGTTGAATCTGGAACTACTCCTGTGGAAGAAACAATAAACTGCTTAGTTTCTTCCGTAAATTCAATAGTTAATACTTCTTCATTAGTTTTAGATTTAACTGTTATTTTATTTGGTATTAAAATAGGGCTTATTCCTGTTGGAGTTATATTAAACTTTTGAGATCCCTCATTTACCATAGTATAAATATCCCCTGTATTAGGATAGTTTTCTAAAACTACTTTGGTTTTATCTAAATATTTTAAAGTTATAATATTACCAAAATCATACCCCTTATTATTTAAATCATTTTTAAATCTTTCTGCATTTTCATTATCCTTTATAATTCCTAAGTTTTTAACAGTTGTATTATCTAATAATTCAAATATAAATGCATTTACATTGTTTTGTCCATTATAAAGAACTCCTGTGGATGTAATCACTAATGTTTTTATAAATTTATCAAACTTAACATCTGCCATTTCTCTATTATTTAAAGAATTAAAAACAAAATTATTTGGAAGTGTTCTTATAGGTGGTATATAAGCTTCTAATCCTAATGCAGTTATTTTATAATACTCTTTAACATTATTTGGTGTATGAGTTACTCCTTGTGATGGAAAGTTAGTAATTTTAATATGAGGTATAGATTTTATATTATAATCTAATTCTATAAGCTGTTCATAATCAAAATTAGTTTCATCAAGTTCAATTAAAAAAACTGTTGAAACCATATTAGAAGTTAATTTAACCCTTTTAATAGGATTATATAAAGCTATATCTGTTTTATTATATAAGTTAAAAATAACATAATCATAACTACTAGTACTATCAGAAACATTAGTGGAAGATACTACCCTTAACTGTTTGTTTATAAAATCAAATCTTATTGCAGAAACTAGATTATCATTAACACTATTTATATTTATAGTATTTTTTAAGAAAACAGGGAAAGCCTCTAGTCCTATAGGAGTTATTTTATAATACTCTATAATTTCATTAGGAATATGATTTTGTCCCTGTGATGGAAAGTTAGTAATTTCTATGTGTGACATACTTTTATCAGCATAAGTTAATTTTATAATTTGATTATATTCAAAAGAAGATTCATTAAGATTATTTGCAAAAACTGTTGGATTACTATCAGAAATTAATTTAGTGGTTTTAATAGGGGTAGCTAATTGTATATCTAACTGAGCATATATACTAAATATAAAATAATCATAATTGTTTCTCACATCTGGAATGTTATTTGAAGCTGTAACATTTAATTTTTTATTAACAAAGTTGAATTTTATTGAAGTTGATAAATTATTATTAATATCCTTTATATTTATAGTATTTTTTAGAAAAACAGGATAAAGTTCTAGTCCAGAAGAAGTTATTTTATAATACTCTATAAGCTCATTAGGGGTATACTTCATGCCTTTAGATGGAAAATCAGTAATTTCAACATAGGATATGGCTTTATTATCATAGGTTAATTTTATAATTTGATTAAAATCAAAATCAGTATTGTTTAAAATATTAGCAAAACTTATTGGATTAACATTTGAAACTAACTCAGCTGTTTCAATAGGATTAGAAAAAGATTTATCCATTTCCGCATATAAATTAAAAGTAACATAATTATATCTACTTGAACTATCAGGAATGTTAATTAAAGATTTAACTCTTAATTTTTTATTTGTAATATTAAATTCTATAGAGGAAGATGGAGCATTATTAATATTTTTTATATTTATAATATTTGAAATAGCACTTGTTAACCCTTCTAACCCTAAGTTAGTTATCTTATAATATTCTATGATTTCAGTAGGAGTATGATTTGTTAAGTTAGTTGGAAAATTAGTGATTTTCACATGAGATATAGCCCGACTTGCATAGGTTAATTTTATTAATTGTCCATAATCAAAATCCGTTTCATTAAGATTCATTGAAAAAGCTGTTGCATTACTATTAGAAATTAAATTAGCTGTTTTTATAGCATTTGAAAAATTTGTGTCCGTTGAATTATACAAACCAAATGTAACATAGTCATATACACCTGTATTATCTGCTATATTTCCTAAAGATTTAACATCTAGCTTTTTATCTATAAAATTAAATTTTATTGAAGTAACAAGAGCATTATTAGTACTATTTATATTTATAATATTTTTAAGGAAAATGGGTAAAGGCTCTAATGCTGTTGGAGTTATTTTATAACGCTCTCTAGTATCTATTGGAACATGATCCATACCTTGTAAATCAGTGATTATAATGTGAGCCATAGCTTTAATATTATAGGTTAAATCAATATAATAATCATAGTCAAAAATTTTAAGATTAAGTTCATCTGTAAAATCAGAACTATTTCCATTAGAGGTTAATGTACCTGTAGTAATTAATTTATTTTGAGAACTATATAATTTAAAGATAATATAACTATAAGTGCTAGAACTATCTCCATTACCATTAAATGAGAAGGTTTGTATTACCTTATCTATGGTATTAAAATTTAATTCAATTAAAGAAGTATTATCTACTTTATTAATTTTTATAGTGTTTGGAAGGGTAGTGGTTGGTAACATAGCTGTAGGATTAAATTCTTGTAGTTCTTTTTTAGTTATCTTAAAAAATCCTCCATAAGTATCCATATTGAAAAACTGTCCATCTAACATTTTGCTTCTTCCTTGGGTAGGAAAGTTTTTAATCTCTATTAAATCAGAGGTAAAGGATGCTAATTCTATAGTATCTCCAAAATCAAAAGGAGTATTATTTAAAGCGTTAGCAAAAGCACTCCCATTTTCATCAGCTTTAATATAAGAAGAATTCTTTATATTATTTGAGCTATCTCTTAGCTTAAATAAAAAATAGCAGGTATTCTCTAAAGCTGGAGCCATTATATCACCTGTAGAAATAACTTTTAATTGTTTAGTCTTACTATTAAAGTTTACTTTAGCTATATTTGAAAAATCTATTTCTTGAGAATCTACAGATTTACTAACAAATTTCACTAACCCATTTTCAGTTATTTTAAATTTTTGTGGACTTTCAGTAAGGACTTTAGCTACATTAGTAAATGGAAAATCATAAACTTCAACTAAGTCTACATTTGAACATCCAACCTCTAATATATCACCAATATTAAAAGTATTAGATATATTACTATCATCTCTACTTACTTTTATTAAATCTCCTGTTTCATTTCTATTTATTCTTCCTTCAATTTTTATAGTTGTTTCTGTTTCATCTAATATTTTAAAATAAAAATTATGAGAATCAGTATTTACAGTACCTGTAGAGTAGGGTTGTATATAAATATTATTTGGATTATTTATATCTACTTTATCAAAATAAATATATAGAATTGCTTTATTATTTCTATTTTTAAATTTTATTTTATTATAATTTAGTTCATGAGGAACTAATGCAGAAGATGTTATCATTAAAAATTCTGGTTCTTCTCCTATATCATAGGTAGATTGTCCCTTATAATCATTTATTATTATCCTATTACCAATTTTATTTGACATTCTAAAAATATCAAAGGGTTGATTAATTTGTATAGAGGAGTCATTTAATGTATTACTGAAATCTTTAGCCTTTTGTTTTCCTAATATTTCAGCATATCCATTTAAACTTAGTCCATTTAAATTATATTTTACAAACTGAACATATTTTTCATTATTTTGAAGTGTATCAGTAGATATAGCATCGGTAGCTGTGGCAATAACTCTAACTCTTGACATAACAAGTGGTTTAATAAAATATAATGAGGCTATCTCTTCAATATTATCATTAACAATTTTAATTTTATTATTTAATAAGGCATCAAATAAGCTATCAGGAAATATTTTAAAGGCATTAGAGTTTATATTTGGCACATAGGTCTGTCCCAAACTTGAATAATTAGAAATTTCAATTTTAGTTTTATCTCTATAGATAAGAACTAAGGTATTTTCTGCAAATTTAAAACTTTTATTATTTAAAACCATTTTAAACTTATTACCATTTTCATTGGAATTTAAGGTAGCTGTTAATGTAGTATTTAAATCAATATCCTTTAAAAGTAAAGTAAAATAAACTTCTGTGGAGGATGTATCTGGGTCTATTCCTGTAGAAGAAACAATAAACTGTTCTGTTTCTTTATTAAACTCAATAGTTAAAACTTCTTCATTACTCTTAGATTTAACGGTTATTTTATTTGGTGTTAAAATTGGAGTTATTCCACTTTGTGTTATTATAAAACTTTGTGAATTATCAGCTGCTAAATTATAATTATCACCTATATCAGGATAGTTTTCTAAAATTATTTTAGATTTATCTAAATAAGTTAAAACTATATTATCTCCAAATTCAAACCTTTCATCATTTAATAGGTTTTGAAAATTAGATCCATTTTCATTGCCATTTAAAGTGGCAGAAGCTTTAATAGTTGTACCAGATTTTAATTCAAATTTAAATACAGTATCACTAGCTAACCCATTGTAAAAAACTCCCGTAGATGTAACAACTAACCTTTTAGTAGCTTTATCAAATTTAATCTTTACCATTTCACTATTATTTAAAGAATTAAATTTAAAGTTATTTGTAAATATATTTGAAGGTGGTGTATAAGTTATTAATGCTGAAGAAGTAATTTTGTAATACTCTGGGCTAGTACTTGGAATATGATTTACTCCCTCCCTTGGAAAATTACTTATTTCAGTATGTGCCATAGCCATGTTAGCATAAGTTAATTTTATAATTTGACCATACTGAAAACTAAATTCATTAAGTTCATTAAAAAAATCTGTGGCATTAACATTAGAAATTAATTTAGTAGTTTTAATTGGATTTGATAAGGTTACATCTGTTTCATTATATAAATTAAATTTAAAATAATCATAAGTACTTGAACCATCTGAAATATTGTTTAAAGATTTAACATTTAATTTTTTATCTATAGAATTAAATTTTATTAAAGTTACTGGTAAATTATTGATACTATTTATATTTATCACATTTGAAAGGAAAACTGGCAATGCTTGTAATCCTAAAGAAGTTATTTTATAACGTTCTCTAGTATCACTTGGAATATGATCTACTCCATTTAAATTAGTAAATACAATATGAGACTTAGACTTCTCATTATAGGTTAAATCTAGAATATAATCATCATTAAAACTTTTAAGTTTTATTTTTTCTAAAAAAGTTGAAATATCTCCATCTGATGTTAAAATACTTGTAGTAATTAATTTAGCTTCAGAATTATATAACTTAAATATAAAATAATTATAACTACTTAAAATATCACCATTACCACCAAAGGAAAAAGCCTGTATAACTTTATCTAAAATATTGAAATTTAAATAAATTAAAGGAGTATTGTCTACTTTATTAATTTTAATAGTATTAGGAAGTATAGTGGTTGGTAAAGATTGTGATGGATTATAACTTTGTAGCCCTTCAGTTGTTATCTTAAAAAATCCTTTTACAGTTTCAGAGTTAAAAAACTTTTTATTAATATCTTCACTTTGTCCAGTAGCAGGAAAATTATTAATTGTTATTTCATTTTCTGCATAAGCTTCTAATTCTATAATATCACCAAAATTAAAAGGTTTATTATTTAAATCAGCAACAAAATTATTAGCATTTTCATCTGCTTTAATAATAGAATGAAGCTTTATATTACTTGGATTAGAGGAATTCCTTAATTTAAATAAGTAATATATAGTATTTTTTAGTTGAGGATTTTTTTCTACACCAGTAGAACTAACAACTAATTTTTTTATATTAGCATTAAAACTTATTTTAGCTACATTTTTAAATATTAATTCTTCTAGTATAGTTATTTCCCCTAATCTATCTTTATTAATCTTAAAATGTATTTCTGAATCTTTTGGAGTATAAAAGGGGGTTTTTTCATCTGGAAAGTTAGTTATTAAAACTTTGTCATTGGATTGATATGATAAAGGAACTATATCTTTATGCTGAAAACTTGTATCTGAAAACTTTTTTGAAAAATCCATACTAATGCTCCTTTCAATTATATTATGGCAATTCGTATTAATCCTATATGATTTATCTTAAAGTATTCTATGTTTTTAGTAATGGTGTTTAACCATTATGAAATTTGGAAATTATCTATGCTAACTTTATTTAAACCTTTGCCATCACTAGTTATTTATAAAATATAACCTAATAAAT
>NZ_WHJC01000184.1 GCF_009295725.1 Clostridium tarantellae | reverse complement strand
ATCCTAACTTATATATTTAAAAATAAAAATGAGGTAGTTTATATTGATTTTCCTTATTTTCTTTAATAAATAATATTCTTTGAAAACGTATTATGTTATTGAAGAGGAAAAGAAAAATTTAGATAAATTAGCAAGTAAAAGAAAGATATAAGGAGGATAAAAATGAAACATAGTAAAAATAAAATAATAGGTGGGTTAATGGCATTATTATTTATTATAGCTATTGGATTTACAATAAAGTCTAATATAGTTACAGTAAATAATAAAACATTTATGAAGAAACAGAGTTCTAGTCTTATTGAAAATAAAAAAGAAAAAAACAAATCAGGTTTTTTAGATTTTTTTAAAAATATAATTTCTCATAAAAAGTCTAAAGGTGAAAATAATCAGAAAAACAATATTTCAGTAAAACAATCAAATAAAGATGGAAATTCGAAGGATAAAAAAGATGATGCAATAAGTAGTGCTTCTAAAGAAAAGGAAAAAAATACTGTATCTGAAATAAAGCCAAGTACATTTATAAATAAAGCAATAGATAAATCTGCTACAAAAATAGTAGATTTAGGATGGATTAAATACATAGTAGCTACTTTTAATGAAGGAACTATAAAAGATTATGATTTATATGTTTTAGATGGTGAAAATTACAAAGCTATAAAACCAAGTAATGTTGATGATAGTGGTAAAATTGTTAAATGGGAAATTGATAAATTAGGCTACAATACAATAAAAATTAAAAATAAAAACAGCGGCGAAGAAGGAATTTATAAGTTTGAAAAATAAGGAGTGGAACTAATGAATAAGAAAAAATTAAGTATATTAACAGCTGTTGTAGCCATATCTTTATGTACTTGTTCAAAAATAACTATGGCAGCACCTAGCAAAATATTAACTTTTACTAATATGCCAGTATGGGATTATCATAAAACAAATTACGATAAAGATGGAAATATAAGAATTACTACAGGAAAAACTACTTTTAATTTAAATGAAAAAGAAGAAAAAGTCAGTCATATCCCAGTATTTAACATAGAGGAAGTGGAAGTAAACTCACCTATTGTTATAAAATGTGAATTTAAAAAAGAAGAACAAAAAAATTGGTTTAATAATATAAATAAAATAACTAAAGAAGATTCAACAAAAAATCCAAATTTAGAACAAAGTTTAGAATTTGAAAAAAATGAAGATGAATTAATTATTAAAGCAAATCAAAGAGCTTTAGATAATAATGGGTTATATAACATTAAAGTTTATTCAAGTAATTATGATTCAATAATTATACCTGTAAATATTGTACAATCTAAACCAATAAAAGTTTTGGTATCGTATCCAATGAATCCTAGAACAGGAGAAGATGTGAGATTTAAATTAGAAAATTTTAATTATGCAGTTATAAATCCAATAACTAAAGTATTTTTAACTCACAATAATAAAAGAAAAGAATTAGTTAAGTTTGATAGTTATCATCCTTTATCTGATTCTATTACAGTTTATGCTAAGGACGATGAAACAGGTGAAGGAAATCTTTTAGAGCCAGGACAATATACTTTAGAAATATATGCTGATGGATTTAAAAAAGTGGAAAAGAAATTTGAAGTATTAAAAAATGAAGTTAAGTCTAATGAAAAAAATAGTATTAATAAAAAATTAGAACCTACATCATTAATTTTAAAGAGTAAAAAAGGTATAAAATCAAGTTTTTCATCAATAGATACATTAAGTAGTGCAAGTGTAGCAACAAGTGAAGGAGCAGATGATTCAGGATCAGAAGGAAATTCAGGTGGAAGTGTTATAATGCATTCAAATTTAATTTATAATCATGATTTACTTGCTAATGCATTAATATTAAAAGAGTTAGGTATAGGAACTACTGAGTCAGAGGCTATAGCTGATAGATTTGAGTTAAATACTATTTCATATGATGCAGTTGTAAGTGAAGATGGAACTCATATAAATGATTTTGAAGATTATTTAAATGCAGTTAAAGATGCTGCTTTAAATGGAGATTATTTAACTTATGATAATTATATATCAAGTGAAAATGCTAAAGAGTATAAAAATAGACCTTATAATGTAAAAGAAGTTTTAGAAGATAATCTTTTAGGACAAGCTAAAAGTTTTAGAGATACATTAGGTTTAAAAACTCCTAACTTAGAAGTTAAAACTTCAGTTAAGGATAAAGACATGGTTATTCAATGTAATGATATTAATTATTTAAGTAATATAAAATCTATAAAATTAAATGGTGATGGAAGAGATATATCTAAGGATTTGTATTCAATAAAAGGTAATGAATTAATTATAAATAGTAAGCTTATTACTGGGGATAAAATACAATTAAGAATTTTATCTAAGGGATATAAGGATAAAGTTATTGAAGCCCCATTAGAAAAAGTTTTAGATAAAGTAGATTTAAAACTAAACAAAGAATATAAAACTGGACAAAATATAGTGGTTACAGGTTTAACATCTGATTTTGTTAAAAACATTAAGAGTATAAAGATAAATAATAAATCAGTACTTACTAGGGATCAAGAGGGAAATTCTTCAGATACATATTATACAATATCAGGTGATAATTTAATACTTCAATCAGGTTTATTTAAAGATGCTAGAGAGTATAAATTAGAGATCGAAGGAAAGTACTATGGGAAAAAAGAACTTATTTTCACTATTACAAAAAGTGAAGAAAAACCAAAAGTAGATGAAAGTAATAAGGAAGAAATAAAGAAAAAATTACCTAAAATGAATATTAAAGTAGATAGTAAACCTATGTTTATGAAAAAGTATGATATTAAGTTTGAAAATGCAGGAGAATGGATAAATAATGTAACAGGTATTTCTGTAAATAATACAGAATATAAATTAGGACTTGCATGGGGTCAAACTAGCGGACATTATGCTATATACAAAAATGATGAACTTATAGGTATAGGTTCAGATAATTTTAAATCAGATAATGATAATGTAGTTACAGTTAAAGCTAAGGGTTATGATGATCTTACTTTTATAATAAAAAATGATGGAACAGTAAGTTGTGATAAAAAAGAACAGTCTATTAAAAATGATGTTTCAGTTGTAGAAGGAAAAAATGAAGTTCCTAAAATGAAAATTACATTAAATAAAGATTCATTCTTTATGAAAAAGTATGATATTAAGTTTAATGGAAATTCAGAAAAATGGATGGAAAAAATAACTAAGATTTCTGTGGATGGAGTAGAATACGAAAAAGGAATTCAATGGGGAAATGAAAAAAATCACTATAGTATCCATCCTGTAGATTATAATATAAGCATAGGATATGAAGGGCTTAAAACTGATGAAGAGAATGTTGTTAAAATATCATCAGAGGGATATAAAGATTTTATATTAAATATATCTAAGGATGGAAAATTAGTAGAAAACAAATAAATATATTCATTTAAAAATTAAAAGTTTATATTGTTTTGCATATAGCAGATGGCAAGTGTTAACTATAGACTACTAAAATTACATAGTCTTTTGAAATACTTGCCATATTTCTTTGCTAAATAATGTTTAGAAAACTAAAAATTAAAAAGATATATGTTTTAATAGATTGTAAGATAAGTGTGGAGTAAAATTTATGTTTAAAAAAAAATTAATTATTATAACAATGATTTTTGTACTTTTTTTAGGATTAATTTCATGTATGGGAATAAATAAGTTTAAAAATACAAAAGAAGAAGTAGAATCTTATGAAATGTCAGAAAAGATATTAGGTACTGTTGTAAGTGGTGTTGCTTATGGAAAAAACTCTAAAGAAGCTTTAGAGAAAGCTTTTAAAAGAGCTAATTATATTGAAAATATTATGTCAGTAAATATAAAAGATAGTGAATTAAATAAAGTTAATGAAGAAGCTTTCAATAAAGATGTTAAACTATCAAATGAACTTTACTATGTTATTGATAAGGCATTATATTATGCTAACTTAACAAATGGTGCTTTAGACCCAACTATAGGACATGTTATTGATGAATGGGGAATAGGCACAGACCATGCAAAAATACCAGAAAAAGATGTTATTAATAAATATAAATCATTGGAAAATTATAAAAATGTAAAATTAAATCTAAATACAAAAGAGATTAAATTCTTAAATGAAAATGTAAAGTTAGATTTAGGTGCTATAGGCAAAGGATATATAGGAGATGAAATGAGAATAGTCTTAAAAGAAGAAGGGATTCAATCAGCTTTACTTAATCTTGGAGGAAATGTAGTTACATTAGGAACTAAAATAAATAATGAAAAGTGGAGTATTGGAATAAGAAATCCAAAAGAAGAAAATGAAATATCAGCATCATTAAAGGCAAGTAATGAAGTGGTTGTTACTTCTGGAAATTATGAAAGATATTTTATAAAAGATGGAATTAGATATCATCATATAATAGATCCTAAAACTGTATATCCAGCTAAAAATGGAGTTGTTAGTTCAACTATAATAACTAAAGATGGAATTGACGCTGATGCATTATCAACTGCTACATATATTTTAGGATCAGAAAAAGCTAAAAAATTAATTGAAAGCTTAGATGGAGTAGAAGCATTTTTCATAAAAGATAATATGGAAGTTATAGTTACAAAAGGTTTAAATAATAAAGGATTTAGGGTTAGATAAATGAGAAAGAAATTACAGATAGGTATAATCTTTATTATTTTAATAGGAGCTATTGCAGGTTATTTTTTTATTAATAATAAAAAAGTTGAAAATTCTGTAGCTAAAATATATAAAGATGGAAATCTTATAAAAACAATTGATTTAAATAAAGTGAAAGAAGATTATGAAGTTAAAATTGGGGATGATGAACACTTTAATATTGTTAATATAAGTAAAGCAGGAATAAAAGTGGTTGAGTCAAACTGTCCAGATAAAGTATGTATAAAAGCTGGAGCAATACATGATTCATTATTACCAATAGCATGTCTTCCTAATAATTTAATAATAAAGATTGAGGGAATAAAGCAGGATGAATTTGATACAAAAACTTATTAATGGAGGTTTTATTATTATGAATAACAATTTAAAAAAATTAATAAGATTATCAGTATTAAGTGCAATTGCTTTAACTATATTTATGATAGAACTTCAAATACCACCATTAGTTCCTATACCAGGTATAAAATTAGGGTTAGCTAATATAATAACATTAATAATATTAGCTTTATATGGAGCTAAAGAAGCTTCGGCAGTTCTTTTTATAAGGATATTTTTGGGAAGTATGTTTTCGGGTCAAGTAGTAACATTCCTTTATAGTTTATCAGGTGGAATATTATGTTTAATTGTAATGTCCATATTAATAAAATTATTAGGAAAATCAAGTATATGGTTTATAAGTATATTTGGGTCAATATCACATAATATAGGACAAATTACTGTGGCTATGATTATATTTCAAACAACAAGTATATTATATTACCTACCTATATTATTAATAAGTGCAGTTATAACTGGATTTTTTACAGGTATTTCAAGTAAATTTATGATAACTAATGGAGTATTAAATAAATTAATTAATTGATAATCTTATTATAATTTGTATATTTATAATATCACATTCACTGTATATAAATAATTAGGTTAACATAGGAATAACCCATATTTATATACCATGAATTGTGATATTTTTTTGTGGAAATATAAATAATTAATGAACATAACAATTCAAAATTATGAGATTAAGTAATGTATTAATTATCTTAAATTATTAATTCTTCTTAAAGCATTAGATAATCTAGGAATGGCATATTCAAAAAATTCTTTATAACTTTCACAATAATAATTCAATGATAAACTATTATCCTTTAAAGGTTCTCTATATCTTCTACATCCACCTTTGCACAATTGAAACCATTTACAACGGTTGCAGGTTTCATTTATATTGATAGAAGATTTTATAAAATCTTGAGAAATTTTATTTTCATAAAGGTCTTTTAAAGACATGTGTTGAATATTTCCTAAATTCCACTTATCAACAACATAAAAGTCACAAGGATAAACACTTCCATCACTTTCTATTACAAATTGGCATGTACACATTCCGTTCATTCCACAAGAAGAGGATCTACCATTTACCATCAACTCTATTAAACTATCAAAGTATCTTATACTTATATAATTTCCAGAAATAAAGTCATTGTACCATTCATCAAAGAGTGTTTTTAAAAAATAAGTAAAATCATTAGGTTTCAAGGAGTAAGAATATGTTCCCCATTGTTCATATAAAGGATCTAAGCAATTAATAAATTGTATATATTTAAAATTCATACTTTTAAAATAAGAGTATATTTTTTTTATGTGCTTACAGCTTTTAGATGTGATAACACATAATATATTAAATTGGATATTATATTTTTTAAATAAATTAGCAGTTTTTATTACCTTATTAAAAGTATCAAAACCTTTACAGTCTTTTCTGTTAATATTGTGTATATCCTTAGGTCCATCCAAGGATAAGCCAACTAAAAAATTATTTTTTTCTAAAAATATTGCCCAATCTTCATTTATTAATGTTCCATTAGTTTGAATAGTATTATTTATTTTTAAATCTTTATAATTATATTTACTTTGAAGTTTTATTAAATCTTCAAAAAAATCTAATCCAGCTAAAGTAGGTTCTCCCCCTTGAAAAGCAAAAGTACATGTATCATCTGCTTCTTCTAAAGCTTTTTTTACTATAGATTCTAAAGTATCTTTATTCATTAATCCATAGCTTTTAACCTCTCTTTTATCACTTAAAGAATGATAAAAGCAATAATTACATTTTAAATTACAAGCACTAGAAGCTGGTTTTATTAATAATGTTATTGGTGGCATAATATACCTTCTTTCTATAATTATTTAAAATTTTTAGTTATATATAAATAGCATATAAATTTATATAC
>NZ_WHJC01000183.1 GCF_009295725.1 Clostridium tarantellae | reverse complement strand
AGTTAAAACTAAATTAAGAAAAACGTTATAGATATTTTAATTTAAATAATATTTTTCAAAAAAATTAATATATTTATAGAAAAAAAAATAGTAATTTAATAGTTTTTTTACATATAATAAAATTCCATGATAAAAAATATTAAATAGTATTGAAAATCATTATCAAATAGCATATAATAAGATTTGGAAAAACATAATATTGTAAATTTAAAATGATTTTTTATAAAAGAATTTAAAAAAATTAAAAAAATAATATACATATATGAGAGGAGGAAATATTAAAGTTTTAAAATAATTAAATCTTTAATATGTAAACTTATGAAAAAAAATTTATCTAAGACATTAGCAATGTTAGTTATTTTAAGTAACATAGGAGGGATAGGGACTACACAAGTTTTAGCTAAACCTAAAGAAATAGGTACTGCTGAAAGTAGTAAAAACTTAAATAATAAATTAAGTTTTTGTCCAAATTTATTAAAAACAGAAAAAACTAAAGAAAAAAATAGATATTTAATAAAATTTAATGATACTACTAAAGTTAGAAATTACATTGATTCTGTAACAAACATTGAAGTTAATGGAGTTAAATATGAAAAATCCTATAGTTTATCTAAAAATGAATATATATTTAGTGTTAACTTTGGAGGTCTATTGTTAACAGATACTTCTTTTAAAGAGGGGGATAATGTTATTAAAATAGAAGCTAATGGCTATTACGATTACATTATAAAAATAAAATTTGATGGAACATTTGTGGAACAACAAGGAATAAGTACAGAAAAGGAATTGAATGAAGAAAATAGTGACAATAAAGAAAATATAAATATATCTAATAAAATAGAAGAAAATTTAGAAAAAGAAAAGAAAGAAACAAAAGATTTTAAGTCAAATGATGCAAACTGTATACTTTCTAATTTAAATAATAATTTAGAGGATGGATTGTATACTTTAGAATTCAATGCTTATAAAGTAGATAGTGATGAATCATCTATGTTAGGAGGATTCTTTGATAAAAATGTTAAATTGGAAGTGAAAAACAAAAAAATGACATTAACTTTTTTAAATACTTTTTTTTCAGAAATGATGATTGATTTTCGTTTGAGTTCTAATGAGAATTTTCCTAATAGCATAAAACAAAATATTTCGGAAGTGGGGAAAAATGGAGAGTCAAAAGGGCAAATAATTACTGTACCAATTACAGATTTAACAAAACCTAATATTGTAGGTGTGCTTGTTACTGCAATGGGTGGACAAAAAAGTGACATAGGCAATATGGACAAATATAGAAAAGCCAGAATAATTTTTAAACCTACATATAAAAAAGGCTGGATAGGTTTTAATCAATTAAATAACAAAGTAAGTGATGATGAACTACTTGATAAAGCTTTGATAGATCAACATTTAGATTTAAATAAAGATGGAAAAATTAGTGAAGAAGAATTAAAGAAAGCATCTGGAACTATTGATTTATCTGGATGTAAAATAAAAGATATTTCAAAATTAAAATTTTTAGGGGAAAATGTAAAAGAATTATTTTTAGGAGGAAATGAAATAGAAACATTACCTATAGATGTATTTTAAAATTTAACCAATTTAGAGGTTTTATCTTTAAATAATAATAATATTAATGTAATTCCTAAGGGAGTATTTGATAAATTAACTAATTTAAAAAGATTACAATTAGGAAATAATAAAATTAAATTTGTGGAAGAAGGAACTTTTGATAATTTAACTTGTTTGAAATCAATATCTTTAAATTATAACTACTTAAATAAATTACCAGATAATATTTTTAATAATTTAGATTTGTTAGAATCATTATATTTAGATAATAATAATTTGAGAAAATTACCTAACTCTATGGAAAATTTGAATAATATTACTTATTTATGTTTAGGAAAGAATAATTTAGAATTTATTCCAGAATATATAGGTAAATTAGAGAAATTAAAGAATTTAGAATTACAACATAATAACATAAATAAAATACCTAGCTCATTCTATAATCTTAAAAATCTAACAAAATTTAACATTGAAGATAATGAGATATTAGATATTCCTAAAAATATAGATGAAATTTTTGAAAAAGCAAATATTGATATTAGTTTAAATAAAGTTAATACTGATGGAATGATTAATTTAGAAAGATTAACAATAAAACCTCAGAAGATAGAAACTAAAACTTTATTTAAAGCGGAAAATGGCCTTATAACAATAGAAAGTGAGTTATCCCCATTAGATATACTTTGTTGGGATAAATTTTGGGATAGAAGTTTACCTAATAATAAATTTGCAAATATAGAAAATTATAAAAAGTATTTAAATAATAAGAATGTAGTAGATTTATTAAATTCTAAAAATTATGATTGGACAATAAAAACAGATATTCAGAAAAAAGATAATAATGGACAATATAAAACTTTAAAAAACATATTAGAAGAAGATAAAGCATATAAACCAATTAATTATACTGATAAAAATATGAAAAATGGTGATGAATATAGAGTTATTACAACAGTATTAGCTAGTCAAACTGCCATTAAAGAATTAGAGTTTAGAGATTTTATTTATGCAACAGCAATAGTTAATGAATACGAAAAATCTAAATTGGAAAAAAATGAAAAAAAAAATGAAGTTTCAATATATGAGATTAAAAATAATATTGAAGATACAAGTGATATAGGAAAATCAATGGTAAGAAAAGTATTAAAAGATACCACTAAAGTAGAAGTGAATAATGAAAAAAAATATTTAACTTTTGACATGGATACTCAAGGATATTTAAAAGATATTGACACATTTATTGATGGTAAAGAAGTACCACATGAAAAAATAAAGGGTGAAGGTAATAATTTAAAGATAAAAGTACAAACTCCTGAAAATAATTTCAAAGTAGGTATGAAGATGTTTGTAATTCCTATGAATCGTTCAGTTGATTTTTCAATTGTTCATGATAAAAATACTTTAAAGCCAATAAAAAAAGATTTAAATGAAAGTAATGCAAAATTACCTTCAGAAAAAAAATTGCAAAAAGATACAATAAAAGAAAAGGTTAAAAATGAAGAAATAAAAAATTCTAATAGTTTTTTAAATAATAAAAATGAAGATGAAAAAATATCTAAAAGTGAAAAAGACAAGTATATTAATGAAAATAATAAAATTCTACCAAATACAGGACAACCTATAGGTGCCAGTATATTATCTATAGTAGGTTCAAGTATTATGGCATTAGGAGTATTTCTAAAGAAAAAAGGTAGAAAGTAGGAATAGGATATGAAGATATTTAAAAGATTAATAACCATGTTTTTAATAAATATATTTATATTTACTAATAGTTTAATGGTTAAAGCAGCAGATAATGGTGGATTTAAAAGTGGAATTTATACTGTACAAAATGATATATATCATAGTTCAGAAACAGGAAGGTCTATGGCAAGAGGGCGTTTAGATCCCAATATGAAAATGGAAATTAAAAATGGAAATGTATTTTTTACAATAACTCTTTCTGGAGCTCAATATATGAGTAACTTTAGAATGGTTGTAGATGGTAGAAGTGTGGAAGTAGATACTGTAGATAAAGATACAAATAATGATACCATAACATTAAAATTTAAAGCTAATTCACCAAGTTCTAAAATTACTCCTAAAATATATGTTGGACCTATGAGTAGAGATGTAAGCTTTAATATAATTCCTAAATTAGAAACAGCAAATCTTATAGAAGCTATAGAAGAGCCTAAGCTTAATAAAGAAATTTCTAAAGGAGAAAAAATTAAAGAGCAAGTTAATAAAGAAAATAAGGAAGAAACATCTAATAAAGCTATTATTACTAATAATGAACCAAAAGAAAATTCAACCAATAAGATTGATGAAGATAGTAAAATAACAGAAATTAAAAAAGAAAATAATGAAAGTACTTCTGAACAGTTAAATAAAGATAAAGAAAACAAGGAAAAAAATTCAGATAAACAAGAAAATATGGAATCACAAGAAGTTAAAGCAGAGGAAAATAATATAGAGAATAATCTAAATGAAAACAAAGATAATGAAGAAAAAAATGTTTCGAATGAAAAATTAAATCTTGAAGATGAAGGAAAAGGTAATATTTACGAAAGATTAAATAAAAATGTAATGATAATTATTTTAGTAATTGGAATTGTTACTGTTGGTGGAACTATATTTGCAGTAAAGAAGTTAAAAAAACAACATAGATAGTAATATATAATAAAAAGAGGTTCCATAAAATATCATTGTAAAAATGAATTTTAATGAATCTCTTTTTATAATTAAATTTAAATAATATTTTAAGGAGATTAATTATGAATTTTAAAAAAATAATATCTTATGCTATGTCATTTTTGCTAGTAATTTCTTTAGGAGCTTGTTCAAGTACAGAAAATTTAAATAACAATGAAAATAAAACTGCTAATAGAGAACCAGTTATAATTTCTACATCAGTAGCAGTAACAGAAATATTGGATAGTTTAGATATTAAATTAAAAGGAGTACCTACAACTATATATAACTTACCAGAAGGAACAAAAGATGCTGTAAAAGTTGGAAGTCCTATGAATCCAGATTTAGAGATAATTAAATCATTAAATCCTACAGTAGTTGTTTCCGTTGATACTTTAGGGGATGATTTTAAAAATATATTTATAGAAAATAATATTCCTAGTGAATTTGTAACTTTAACTAGTTTAAATGGGTTAAAAGAAACTATAGATAAATTAGGAAATAAATTTAATAAAAAAGATGAAGCAGATAAGATATTATCTACAATAGTTTCAAAAGAAAATGAAATAATAAAAGCTCATAAGGGAGAAGAAAAACCAAAAGTTTTAATAGTATTTTCTGCACCAGGAAGTTTAATGATAGGAACTGATAAATGTTATTTAGGAAGTTTAATAGATGCAATTGGAGCGGAAAATCTTATTAAAAATAATAAATCACCATTTGTTCCTATTAACATGGAAGAAATAGTAAAGTTAAATCCTGATAAGGTATTAGTTATGACGCATGGAGATCCAGAAACTTCTAAAGTTATGGCAAAAAATGAATTAACTACAAATCCAATGTGGCAAAGAGTAATCGCTGTTAAAAATAATAAAGTAGAGTATTTAGATAGTGAGTATTTTGGTATGAGTGCTAATTTAAAAGTAAATAATGCTTTAGATATGCTAGATAAAACTTTATATAATAACTAAAGGAGAAATAATGAATAATAAAAACAATATAAAAAAAACAATATATATAGGAATTTCTAGTATTCTATTATTATTAATAGCAGTAATATCCATGAAAATTGGAAGTATAGATATAACCTTTAAAGAGTTGATAACTGGAATATTAACTAACAATAACCAAGATAATATGGGAATAATACGAGATTTAAGAATGCCAAGAGTAATTACAGCTATTTTAGTAGGTGCAAACCTTGCAGTTTCAGGTGTTTTATTACAGTCTATAATAAAAAATCCACTAGCAGACCCTTCAGTAACAGGAATATCATCGGGTGCTAGTTTAGTAACAATAGCAATTATGGTTTTATTTCCTTCATTAAATAATTATAGAGTTTTATTTGGTTTTTTAGGAGGATTATTATCTTGCATAATAGTTTATTTATTAGCATTTAAAAAAAACATATCACCTATGAGAATAATACTTGCTGGAATTGCTGTTAATGCAATGCTAGGAGGTATGACAACAATGATAACTATATTTAATGGAAGGAATTCTTTAAGTGTTCAAATGTGGCTTTCAGGGAGTTTAGCAACAGTAACATGGAAAGATGTAAATGCTCTTTTTATAAATACTTTAATAGGATTAATAGCTGCATTTATTTTGTTTAAAGCATGTAATATAATTATACTTGGAGACAAAAATGCTAAAAGTTTAGGTTTTAATGCTGATGTATTAAGGATTGTAATATCTTTAGTTGCGGTTTTTTTAGCAGGAATATCAACTTCAATAGTAGGAATAATAGCATTTATTGGATTAGTAGTACCACATATTTGTAGAATTTTAATAGGATCTAATCATAAATATTTACTACCTTTTAGTTGCATAATAGGAGCCATGCTACTTTTAATAGCTGATACATTAGGACGAACCATAGCTAAACCTTATGAGATACCTGTAGGAATAGTAATGGCTGTTATTGGAGGTCCATTCTTTTTATATCTTTTAAGGAGGAGCAAAGCATAATGTTAAGAGGAGAAAATATAGAATTTTCTTATGATAATAAAGAGTTTATAAAAAATTTAAATATACATATACCTAAAGGAAAAATAACTACAATACTTGGGCCAAATGGAAGTGGAAAGTCAACATTATTAAGTATGCTTTGCACTTTTAATAAACCTAAAAGTGGACAAATATATATAGAAAATACGCTAATTAATAATTTAAAATGTAAAGAAATTGCCAAAAAGATTTCTACAGTATATCAACATAATAGTACACCTGAGGATATAACAGTAGAAAATTTAATTGGATATGGAAGAATACCTCATAAGAGTTATTTTCAAAAAAACAATAAAGATGATGAAAATATAATAAATTGGGCAATGGAAGCTACAGGATTAAAAGAATTAAAAAATAAATATGTTATGAATTTATCTGGTGGAGAAAGACAGCGAGTTTTTATTGCTTTAGCCTTAGCACAAAAACCAAAAATATTATTTTTAGATGAACCTACAACGTATTTAGATATTTTTCATCAAATAGAAGTGTTAGAATTAGTTAAAAAATTAAATAGTAAGTATAATATAACAGTTGTTATGGTATTGCATGATATAAATCAGGCAATAAAATATAGTAATAAAGTAGTAGTTATGAAAAATGGATGTATAATGGAACAAGGAGAACCAAATGAAGTCATAACTGAACAATTATTAAAAA
>NZ_WHJC01000182.1 GCF_009295725.1 Clostridium tarantellae | reverse complement strand
ACTTAATTTATATCTAAGTTTAAAAAGTATAGAATATGAAAAAAGCATTACCTTTGCACTATTAATTTGATATAACTTTTTAAATAATTTTAATTGTATATTACTAGGTTCACATACTTTTATTGCTTCTTTTACATTAGTATTTTTAAGTATTTCTTCAAAAAACTCTTTTCTTTTTTTATTTGAAATATTAGCATTTTCTCTATATATATTAGGAATACATGAAAATATATATGATATATATGTATTGCTTAATAAAACTTTGTATTTTCCAGTATGCATATTATAAAAAGTATATAATTCTTTTCTAGAATTATTAAATTTATTTACCATTTCATATAAATTTTTTCTATATTTATATACTAGAGTTTCTATGTCTAATCTCATATAGTTGTAATAACATCCAGTAATTAAAAAAAGCTTATTAATGTTCTTCAAATATTCACAATTAAAAATTAAATCTTCTCCTGGTACTCCTTCTTTATCAAATATTAAATTAATTTTCTTTATTATTTTATTTTTATATAATTTGTTCCAAACTACATTAAACATTGCCTTGGTTTCTATTTCAAAAATTCCTTCTTTTATTTCATTTTTCCCAGCAAATAATTTTTCCTCAATAAATTCTTTTCTTATAATTTTTTCATCTGAATAATTTATTAAATATCCACAAACAACTAAATCAGCATTATTTTCTTCTGCCTTATTACACATATCACTAATCATATGTAAGTCACACCAATCATCTGAATCAACAAATAATAAATATTTTCCACTAGAAGCATTTAATCCCACATTCCTTGCATCTGATAATCCTCCATTTTTTTTATGTATTAATTTAATTCTTTTATCTTTTTTTTCATACTCATTGCATATGTATCTTGATCCATCTGTACTCCCATCATTAACCAATATTATCTCTATATTTTTTTCACTTTGATTAATGATACTGTCAATACATCTTCTTAAATATTTCTCTACATTATATACAGGAATAATTACAGAACAAATTAAGTCTTTATTACCCATTGTTAATAGCTCCTTACTTAAAAAATTCTCCTATTTTTTCAAGTATAATTTTCTATACAAATTTTAATAAATAATCTTACTAATAATTTATTTGTTAAATATTCTCATTTAGAAAGGTTAAATAATCATTAAATATATCCATATGTTTTTTAGCAGAAACTTCTATAGTATAATTTTTTATAATTTTTAAGCTTTCTTTACTCATTGAATAAATTAATTTATCATTTTGTAATATGTACATTATTTTTTCTGATAAAGTATAAAAATCATCTATTGGAACTATAAATCCATTTTTATAATCTTTTATTAATTCTATGCCAGCCACACATTTGTTGGTAGTTATTACTGGTAATCCATATGCCATAGCTTCATTTATAACCAATCCCCAAATATCTTCCCTAGTTGGTAATACAAACAAATCTGATATCATATAATACTTTTTTAAATTATTTTTATTAGAAAAATTTTTGAAATATATATTTTGTAAATTATATTTATTTTTTAAATTTAAATACTCTTTTGTTGGCTCACCTCCAATAATATATAAACTATAATCTCTTGATAAATTATTCATCGCTTTTATTAAAACATCAAATCCTTTTCTATAAATAAACTGCCCTACTGCTAAAATTACCTTACCTTCTTTTATATTTAATTCTTTTTTCAAAATTTCTTTTTCATTTCTTTTTTCTTTATTTCCCAACAAATCTTCGTCTTTTATAGAAGTAAATGGATAATGATATATAAATTCTTTTTTAGCTCCATAATTTAAAAGGTATTCCGTAGTAGTTTTACCTGTACTTAGCCAAGCCCTTGCACTACTTATAAAATATTTTTTTATATTATATCTTATAAAAGAATCATCTCTAACCATTCCTCCATCAGCATTTAATATAAAAGGAATCTTTCTAAATTTTAAATATTGTATTGCTAACATGCCTGTTGCTGTGCTATATCCACCTACAACTATAATGTCATAGTTTTTTTTATTAAGATATTTTAAAACTGAAAAACATAATGCAGAATCACTTCTAGTTCTTTTACCTTCTAAAAATATCTCTTTATAATTTTTAGCTTTACTCATTTGCCAACTTTTATCTCTATCTGTTGCATATCCAATTTCAAACAAAACTGTTAATTCACACAATTTCCCCAATTCATTAAAAAAATCTACCCTGTAGGGAGCTGGGATATTACTTATATACAAAATTCTCATAGGTTCTCCTTATCATTTCTTTTCATACAATATTTCTATATATAAATGCAAATAATCTAAAAACCTTTGGTTTTTATCATAATATTTATGTGCTTTTTTAATGCAACTAACTGAATAGTTTACTTTTTTATGGTTAGTAATTTTTATTATTTCTTTACATAACATATTAATATTATCTTTTTCTACTACAGCACCACAACTACTGTCAATACACTCACTACTTCCACCTGTATGAAAAGTTATTACTGGAATTCCACAAGCTAATGCCTCTAAATTAGTGGTTGGAAAATTATCTTCTAAAGTAGGATTCACAAAAACATCTGCTAATGTATATAGTTTAACAAGTTCATCTATACTATTAGTCTTAGTTATTCCTATAATAGTTGAAGGCAATTCTTCCTTTTGTTTTTCTGTAAGACCCACTATTATAATTTTATAATCATTGTGTAATAGTTTTTCTAACTCTAAAAAATATTTTAAACCTTTACGTTCATCCCAAATATTAGCTACACCTAAAATTATTTTTTTATCTTTAATATGGTATACTTCTTTTACATTGCTTTCTGTAGGCTTAAATATATTTAAATCAATTCCATTATTTATTACTTTAATGGGACAATCCTTAAAAAAGGATTTTTTAACTAAGTTGGCCAACCAATTAGAAGGAGTAACAATAGTTAAATTATCTAATGAAGTAAATAATTGTTTCTTTTTAGTAAAATTCCAGCTTGAATTATCTATTAAAATACTAGATGGATAAGATTTTTTTTGAGGACATTCATAACATTTTTTCTCCCATTTATAACATCCTACATAATCAAAGTAACAACAATGTCCTGTAAAACTCCAACAATCATGTAAAGTCCAAACTATTGGTTTTTTACATGATTTTAAATAGTTGAATAATATTTCAATATTTATATAATATCCATGTATATTATGTAAATGAATTATATCTGGATTATATTTCTCTACTTCCTTAATAAATTTTTTGGTAGTATTCAAAGAACCAAAGCCATGCTTATCAAAAAGTCTAGTTTTTGCTACATGATTATATACATCTATATCATTTCCTATTTTTATAGTTTTAATGCATTCTAAAGCATTTCCTCTTCCATAAGCTATGACACATTCATGACCTTTATTTTCTAATATATTATATAAATTAATAACTATTCTGCCAGTACTCCCTACACCACATACAGAATTTATTTGCAGTATCTTCATTTTATTTCCTCCAAATAAATTTATTTATTATGGAAGTATATCCTTGAATAATATTAATTACTTTAGTTGACACATTAATATCTGTATAATCCTGTACTCTTACCATTGACTCACCTAAATTTTTTTCTTTAGTTACAATTTCAATAGCTTGTGTTATACTACTAAATGTTATTCCCCCTAAAATAAATGATCCTTTATCAACAGCTTCTGGTCTTTCTGTACTAGTTCTTATAGATACAGCTGGAAAACCCATTATATTTGACTCTTCTGCTAAGGAACCACTATCTGATAAAACACAAAAGGCTTCCTTTTGAAGCTTGTTATAATCGTAAAATCCAAAAGGTTTTAATTGTCTTATATTACTATGAAACGCTATCTTTCTGTCTTCTATTCTCTTCCAACTTCTAGGATGAGTTGAATATATAACTGGCATATCATAAATGTCAGCAATAGAATTTAAAGCATACACTAAATTTTTAAAATTTTCATAATTATCTATATTTTCTTCTCTATGAGCACTTACTAATATATATTTATGTCTCTCAAGCTGTAATTTTTCTAATACATCACTTTTATCTATTTTACTCATATATTTTTTAAAAACTTCTGGAAGAGGTGAACCTGTTACAAATGTATATTCCTTTCTCAACCCTTCCCCTAATAAATATCTTCTAGCATGTTCTGTATAAGCCATATTAACATCGCTTGTAACATCCACAATCTTCCTATTTATTTCCTCTGGTACATTTTGATCAAAACATCGATTCCCTGCTTCCATATGAAATACTGGAATTTTTAATCTTTTCGCTGAAATAGCACTTAAACAACTGTTTGTATCTCCTAAAATTAATAATGCTTCTGGTCTTTCCTTTAACAATATTTCATAGCTTTTAGAAATTATATTTCCCATAGTTTCACCTAGAGTATTACCTACCACACCTAAGAAATAATTTGGTTCTCTAAGTTCTAATTCCTTAAAAAATACATCATTTAATGAATAATCCCAATTTTGTCCTGTATGTACTAAGATATGTTCAAAATAAATATCACACTTTTTAATAGTTTCTGAAAGACGTATAATTTCTGGTCTAGTTCCAACTATAGTCATAACCTTAAGTTTTTTCATATTATACCTCCAAATAAATGGTATCAGGATTTTCAGCATTAAAAATTTCATTTACCCACATAACTGTTACCATATCCTTTTCTCCTATATTAGTAATACTATGGGTATAACCAACAGGTATATCAACTACTTCTAAATTCTCTCCACTTACTCTATACTCCATTATCTTATTACTATCTATTTTTCTAAGCTTAATTATTCCTTCACCACTAACAACTAAAAACTTTTCGTTTTTTGTATTGTGCCAATGATTGCCCTTAGTTATTCCTGGTTTAGAAATATTTATAGAAATTTGCCCTCGCTCTCTAGTTTTTATAAATTCCGTAAAAGAACCTCTATTGTCTATGTTCATCTTTAAAGGATAACTTAATTCATCCTCAGGTAAATAACTTAAATATGTGCTATAAAGTTTTTTTATAAATTCATCTTCCATATTGGGTATCATTAAATTTTTTCTAATTTCCTTAAAAGACTTTAATAAATCCACAATTCTTCCTAAAGTAAAATTATATTCTTTATTAACATTACAATAATTATCTAAACACTTAACTTTATTTTTCATTGTATTTATAAAACAATTAACTACATCATCTATATAAACTAAAGTTATTTGTTTATTTTCATCAGATATCCAAACTTCTTCTCCTTTAGCAATATTATTGCAAAAAGTAGCTATTACAGAATTATAATTAGGTTTACACCACTTACCAAAAACATTAGGTAGTCTATATATAAATATATCTGCTCCTGTACTTTTTTTATAATCTAATAAACTATCTTCAGCTTCCTTTTTACTTTTACCATAAGCATTTTCTAATTCTGCTTGTATAGAAGATGTCATAAGTATTGCTGTTTTACTATTCTCACTCTTTAAAATCTCTACTATTTCTTTAGTTAAATCTCTATTGCCTTGAAAAAACTCATTTTCATCCTTAGGTCTATTTATTCCTGCTAAATGAAAAATAAATTC
The DNA here is from genome assembly GCF_009295725.1 of Clostridium tarantellae. Lineage (GTDB taxonomy): Bacteria > Bacillota > Clostridia > Clostridiales > Clostridiaceae > Sarcina > Sarcina tarantellae. Next base: position 1,383 of record NZ_WHJC01000182.1, on the reverse strand, counting down.
TGCTTCTCTTATTCCTTGAATTAATTCTTCCTTAGAATTTTCTTTATCTATAGCAATAATTTCATACTCTTTTATTTCCTTCAGCTTACATACTAAATTTTTTCCAATAAATCCATTAGACCCTGTAACTAAAACCTTCATAAAAACTCCTCCCTTAACTTTATATAGTTTCATCCTTTGCTTTTTCTTGTAATTTTGATCCTTCTCTATTTTTAAAATTATTTAATTCATATTGAATATAAGGAAGTTTTAATAACATTTTCTTTACTTGTTCTGTATCAATCCTATTTGTATTATCTGAGTTATATTCCTCTTGATTTCTTCTAGATCCTTTACCCTCTGTAAAATATTTAGCATAATTTAAATCTCTATTATCTGCTGGAATTCTAAAGTATTTTCCTTCATTATTTGCTTTAACAAATTCTTCTTTAGTTAATAATGTTTCATAAGCCTTTTCTCCATGCCTTGCTCCTATTATTTTTATCCCCACATTAGATTGAAATAACTCTCTTAATGCTGTAGCCAATTCTAATACCGTACACGCTGGTGCTTTTTGCACAAAAATATCTCCTTGTTCTCCATTATTAAAAGCATATAAAACTAAGTCTACTGACTCTTCTAGAGACATCATATATCTAGTCATTTCAGGATCTGTAATAGTTAAATCTTTTCCCTCTTTTATTAACTGAACAAATAAAGGAATAACTGATCCTCTAGATGCCATTACATTCCCATACCTAGTTGCACAAAATACTGTTTCTCCTTTTTTAGCAGAACGCGCTCTTGCTAGCATACTTTTTTCTGCCATTGCTTTAGATATTCCCATAGCATTTACAGGATAAACAGCCTTATCTGTACTTAATAAGATAACCTTTTCAACATTATGTATTAGTGAGGATTTAAACACATTATCTGAACCATATACGTTAGTTTTTACTGCTTCCATAGGATAAAATTCGCAAGAAGGAACCTGTTTTAACGCTGCTGCGTGAAATACATAATTAACACCTTTCATAGCATAGTCTAAACTATCTATATCTCTAATATCTCCTATATAGTACTTAACCTTATCACTTTTTATATCATTTCTCATATCATCTTGCTTCTTTTCATCTCGTGAAAAAACTCTTATTTCTTTTATATCTGTATTTAAAAACCTTTTAAGAACAGTATGGCCAAAAGAGCCTGTGCCTCCTGTTATTAATAGAATTTTATTCTCAAACATAATGCATTATCTCCTTTCTATTTATTATTTATAGTCGGTTGCGGAATTCCGCAACCATTAATTCACCTAACTTTTTTGAAGTTAAGTTTTTATATTTTCCTCCAGTATGGCACAATATAAATAACAAGAAATAAAAACACCAACAGGAGGTAAATAAC
>NZ_WHJC01000181.1 GCF_009295725.1 Clostridium tarantellae | reverse complement strand
ACATTACTCTACTATATATATCACCATAAATTTTTTTTTCGTTATTTAAGTATTCGTTAAGTTTCATAGTATATCCTCCAATTTATTATTTAAAATAATAGTATTAAGTTCTAATAACATTATTATAATGTAATATACAAATAATTTTCTATATATTATAATAAAAATACAAATAAAAATAGACAGAGGAGGAATATAAGTGAAAATGAGTAAAAAAAGATTCCAGATTATAGTTATGATATTTATGGTTTTCTTTTTTATGATAAGCAATTTTCAAATAACTCAAGTTAAAGCAACTCCTAATAAATTAGGAGATATTATATTATTAAAGGGGAAGTCTAGCTCAAGTAGTAGTAGCAGTAGTAGATCATCTAGTAAAAGTAGTTCTAGTAAGGGAACTAGTAATAAATATTCCTCCCCTAAAAAATATGATAATAACAAATCAAATAAAACAACAAACAATAAGAAAAAGGAGCAAGGTAATTCTAATTATTCAACCACAGATAAGTTTTCTAATCCTAGTAATAAGGTAGAAAATAATAAAAATGTAGATACTAACAAGGATAAAATAAATAAAGAAAATAAATCGGATAATAGTGTACAAGGAAATAATAATTATTCTACTTCAGATAAATATTCTAAGCCAAATAAAAATGAAAACAATTCATCAAGTAATAATAAAGAAAGTTCATCAAATAACAAAAGCGATTCAAAATATTCAAGAGAAAAAAGTTCATCTTCTTGGTTTGAAGATATGTTTTTCTTTCAAATCATATCTAATATATTAGGTAGCATTGGTAGAATAATAATGTTTAGAAATCCTATTTTAAGTACTACTATAGCAGTTATTTTAGTTATATTAATGGTTATTTTAATTAAAAAAAGATATAACAAAAAATAAAAGTATATGAATAAGTTTTCACATAGTATTATTTACATTAATAAAATATATGTTATAATCTTTTAAAGATTATAATTAATTATGAAGGTGGTTTTTTATGGGTATATTTAAAAGAATTTCAAATATGATAAAATCAAAAACTAATGCAACTTTAGATGAATTAGAAAATCCTATTGAATTATTAGATCAAAAAATAAGAGATATGGAAAACTCTTTAGGTGAAGCTAAAAGATCTTCTGCACAAATTTTTGGGAATTTAAAAGAAACTGAAAAGAAAATGGAAGAAACTAAAAATGATTCACAACAGTATGATGAAAAAGTAAGATTAGCTATGAGTAAGGGAAATGAAGAGTTAGCTAAAAAGGCATTAAAACTTAAATTAGAAAGTGATAAAAAATATTTAGCTTTAAAAGAAAGTTTTGAAAGTCAAAAAGAAAAAGCTGCAATTTTAAAATCAAAATTGCAAGAGCTTGAAAAAGAATTAGATAATACAAGAAGTTATAGAGATGAAGCGGTAGCAAGGCTTCACAATGCAGAAGCATCTACTAAGATAAATGAAGTTATGGCTAATGTTCAGTCAAAAAATAATTCTATTAATATAGATGATATAGAAAGAAAAATTGCAAGAAAAGAAAGTTATGCTGATGGATTAGAAGAGTTAAAAGGAAAATCTTTAGATGATGAATTTGCAGAACTAGAAGAATTATCATTAGATGAAGAGCTAGCTAAATACAAAAATAATGATAAAAAAGTTGATAATAAAGAAAAAGATTGTATTGATTTAGAGCTAGAAAAATATAAAGAAAATAAATAAAATAAAAAGAGGATAGTAAGTTTATTTTTAAACTTATTATCTTCTTATTTTTTATATGAATAATATAATTATAGTGTAAATAAAAGTGGATAAAAAATTTTAAATTGATAAAGTCATAAGAAAACTATGGAATTCGTTGACTTGAAAAAAATTCCATGATATTCTTTAAATAATTTAAACATTATTTTAACATTAAATTTATATAATTAAATGATGTTTATAATAAATTTTAAAATAGGGGGAAAGTTAAATGGATAAAGGGATAATTTTATTTATTGCACCTATAGTATTAGTAGTAGTTTTTATAATTATTACTTGGAAAAAAGCACCACAAGATAAGGCTATTGTAGTTACTGGGGTAAAAAGAAGAGTTATAAGTGGAAGAGGGGGCTTTGTAATTCCTTTTTTTGAGCAAACAGATAGAATATCTTTAGAGAATATGAAAGTTGAAGTTAAAACTCATGAATCATTAGATAGTAATGGGGTGCCAATAGATACAGATGGTGTGGCTATAATAAAAGTTAAATCAGATGCATCTAGTGTATTATTAGCAGTAGAACAATTTAATACAGGAAAAGAGAAGGAAACTATTCAAGTAATTATGTCTACAGTTCAAGATGTTTTAGAGGGAAAGCTTAGAGAAATAGTTTCAAAGATGTCTATAGAGGAAATTTATAAAGATCGAGAAAAATTTGCAAATGAAGTAGAAAATGTTGCAAAAGATGATTTAGAAAAAATGGGCTTAGAAATAAAAACATTTACTATTAGAGATATAGATGATACAAAAGGATATTTAACTGCGCTAGGAGCAAAGCAAATAGCAGAAGTAAAGAAAAATGCTGCTATTGCAGAAGCAGAAGCTAGCAAGGAAGAAATGCAAAAAACAGCAGAGGCTAAACGACTAGGAACAGAAGCTCAAATTCAAGCTGAAACTCAAATAGCTAAAGCTAAAAAGGATAAAGAATTAAAGGTACAAGAATATAAAGAAGAAGAAAAAAGAGCACAGGCAAAAGCAGATTTTGCTTATGAAGTAGAAAAAAATATTGTTCAAAAGCAGGTTATTGATGCTCTAAAAAAAGCAGAACTATTTGAGGAAGAAAGACAAACCGAAATAGCAAAACAACAAGCAATAAAGAAAGAGATGGAATTAGAGGCTACTATAAAAAAAGTAGCAGAAGCTGAAAAATATAAACAAGAACAGGATGCAGAAGCAGAAAGATTTAAATTAATAAAGAAAGCAGAGGCAGAAGCAGAAGCTATAAAAATAAAAGGAATGGCAGAAGCTGAGGCTATAAGATTAAAAGGACAAGCTACGGCAGATGCAATGAAAGCAGAAGCAGAAGCTATGAAGGAAAAAGCAGAAGCCTATAAAGAATATGGAGAAGCAGCAGTTGTTGAAATGTTTGCAGATAAATTACCAGAAATAGCAAAAAGTATTTCGGAACCATTATCTAAAACGGAAAAAATTGTTGTTATTGATAATGGAAATGAAGGTGGTGCAGCCTCTAAAATTTCAAAAAATGTTTCTAAAGTTATTTCAGAAGTTCCTGAAGTTATAAACTCTTTAACAGGAATTAATATTATTGATCTAGTTGAAAATTTAGCAAAGGGGAAAGATGGAATAAAAAAATAATAAAATTAAGAATAAATACAAAAAGTATTAATTAAAAATACTTTTTGTATTTTTTTAATTAATAAACTATTAGAAAATTAAAGTAAAAATAGTAAAATAATTAAATTTAAAGAGAAAAATGAATTGAGTTTCATTTAAATTAAGAGAATTTAAGAGATTTTCATATTTAGAAGGAATAAAAGAGATATAAATTAATATAATTAAAAAAAATAAGAATAAAAGAGAAAATTTAAAATAAATCTTTAAATTTTAAGTGTTCACAACATATAAGAAATAGACGTATAATTAAATATAATAATTATAATGATACGTTTTTGAGAGAAAATGAAATAATTAACGAAGGATGAGGTGAATATTTAAATAATAAAAAATGGTTTGTTATATAAATTTCTAAAAGGTGGATTGATATAATGAAGATAGGATTAGTGCTGTCAGGTGGTGGTGGCAAAGGAGCATATGAGTTAGGGGTTTGGAAGGCTTTAAAGGAAATGCAATTAGACTCATATATAAAAGTTTTTTCAGGAACATCTATTGGTGCTTTTAATGCAGTGTTATTTGCACAGGACGATTTAGAAAGAGCAGAAGCTTTATGGGATGAAGTAACTATGGAAATGCTTGTACCTCTTACTAAATTTGCATTATTAAAGAAAGGTTTAGCTTTAGCATTAGGAGTGAAAAGTATAAATTTTGTAAAAAAATATATGCATAGTAAACTAGAAAGTGGAAATGTACCAAAGGATGGAGTAATAAATATTGTGAATAAATATATAGATATTAATAAAATGAAAGAAAATGATAGAATATGCTATGCGGCATGTACAGAAATGCCAGATTTTAAACCTAAATATTTTAAAATAAATGATTTTGAAGAAGAGGAGGGAAAAGATATAATTTTAGCATCAGCTTCATTACCACTAATTTATGAATGTGCAGAAATTAATGGTAAAAAATATTTGGATGGTGGCATGATCGATAACACTCCAATTCAACCAGTTTATGGAGAAGGATGCGATTTTATAATAGTAGTATTATTATCTAAAGAAAGTACTATAGATAGAAGTTTATATCCAAATGCAAAAATTATAGAATTAGCTCCTAGAGAATTAGATGAAAGTATGCTATCAGGCACTCTTAATTTAGATTCAGAAGCTAAAAAAAATAGAATAATGCATGGGTATAATGATACAAAAAATTTATTAGAACCTATACTTGAACTTGCAAAAGAAAAGCATATAGAAGAACAGCAAAGAAGATATCCAATTATATTTAAAAGTTTTTCTGTAGCTAAGGATATAAAAGAGGCTATATATAAAAAAGTATATGGAAAAAATAATGATTCAGATGATATTGCAAATTAATTATGAAATAAATTACATTTAAGTTTCTAGAATGCGAACAATAACATTGTAATATTGCAAGTAATATACGATAAAACGATATTTTATAATAAAAAATAAGAAAATATTCGTAAAAACTCTTGGCAAATTTAAAAAATCTGATATTATATATAAGGTGCAAAAATATAAAAGAAAGAGTGAGAAACTAAAATGGAATTTATAAAAAAATATTTTAAAATTGATGAAAATCAAACAACTATTAAAACGGAATTAGTTGCTGGTGTAACTACATTTATGACAATGGCATATATACTAATAGTTAACCCATCTATTCTTTCAGCAGCAGGTATGGATAAAGGAGCAGTTTTTACTGCAACAGCTTTATCAGCAGTAATAGCAACACTTATTATGGGCATTTATGCTAAATTACCTTTTGCGCAAGCCCCAGGAATGGGTTTAAATGCTTTTTTTGCTTTTACTGTAGTTATTGGAATGGGATATTCTTTTCAATTTGCATTAACAGCAGTTTTATTAGAGGGTCTTATATTTATATTATTAACATTATTTAATATTAGAGAAGCAATAGTTGATTCAATACCTTTAAGTATAAAACAAGGTATATCAGTTGGAATAGGATTATTTATAGCATTAATTGGTTTAGAGGGAGCTGGTATAGTTATACATCCAGCTGATGGTGGAACAGTAGTTACATTAGGAAACATAACATCAGGAAAAGGCCTATTAGCTATAATTGGAATACTTATAACAGCAGTTTTATTGGTTAAGAATATAAAAGGTGCATTATTTATAGGAATGGTTTGTACTGCAATAATTGGAATACCTATGGGAGTTACTCCGATTCCAACGGATATATTAAGTATGCCACCATCCATAAGTTCTACATTTATGAAATTTGAATGGCATAATATATTTTCAATAGATATGCTAATTGTATTATTTACATTATTATTTATGGATATGTTCGATACTATAGGAACTTTAGTAGGTGTTGCAACAAAGGCTAAAATGTTAGATAAAAATGGAAAAGTTCCAAATATAAAAAAAGCATTATTTGCAGATGCTATAGGAACAACTTTAGGTGCATGCTTAGGTACTAGTACTGTTAGTACTTTTGTTGAAAGTGCATCAGGAGTTGCAGAAGGTGGAAGAACAGGATTGACGGCAGTATCTACTGCATTTATGTTTTTATTAGCATTATTTTTTGCACCATTATTTTCTGTAATAACACCAGCAGTAACCACATCTGCTTTAGTTTTAGTTGGATTGTTTATGATTGAGCCAATTAAAGAAATAAATTTGACAGATTATACAGAAGCTATCCCCGCATTTTTAACAATAATAATGATGCCTTTTGCTTATTCAATATCAGATGGTATAGTTTTTGGAGTTATATCATATATAGTTTTAAAAATATTCTCAGGAAAATATAAAGAAATAAGTTTAACCACAATAATAATAGGAATAATATTTATACTTAAATTTTTAATATAAATTAAATAAGTTATTATTTTACATAAAAAAGAAGACTTTGAATTTTATTATTCAAGGTCTTCTTTTTTTATTCTTTAGGAGTTTATAATAAATAAAAATCTGTGTATAACTTTCAGTAAAGTACTAAAGGCAGTCTTCAAAGCAAAGATTTGTTTAATTTTAGATAATAAACAAATCTTTGCAAAAATATATTTATATAAGAAATACTCGTAAATGACAATAGATTAAATTCAAAAAAAATGATAAAATTATAATAAAAACAAAATAAATAAAATTAAAGGAGAGAATAAAATGTTTAAAAAAATGGCTTCTGATGCTTTAGGATTAAGTGATATAGGAAAAGTTGTTAGTCCAAATGATTATGATAAAGTAGATGCAGATGATTATATTATGCATGAAGATGGAGAAAAAATATATTTTTTGATAAAGTCAAAGTCAGATGAATATTGTTTTACTAATAAAGCTCTTATACATGTAGATGGAACTAATGCCATAAGTAAAAAACGTTCATTATATCGTTATAGTTACTATTTAAATAAAATATCTAATGTAACTTTAGAAACCGCTGGAACAATAGATTTAGATGTGGAAATAAAGTTTACTATTGGAGAAAAGAATTTTTCTATAGATGTTCATAAAAATCAATTAGAACAATTAAAAGATTTATATAAAGCTTTAATAAATATAGAAGAAATAAATAAAGATAATTTAACAATGTTTAATTATTCTAGTGAAAGTCTTAAAATGGCTTCAAATATATTATCATCAGTTAGAACAGAAG
>NZ_WHJC01000180.1 GCF_009295725.1 Clostridium tarantellae | reverse complement strand
AATAACAGGGTTGAATCCTTTTTTCTATACTTTTTCACCTAATAGGTGAATTTTTTTTTGTAGAAAAGCATTATTTTAAGCCATATCTATTATGATTTTTATTTTTTCATGAATAATTAGGGATTAAATAATTACATGAAACATAATGTTAATTATGAAAAGAATAAATGTTAAAGAAAATATAAAATTAAAAAATTTATTTCATTTTTATATAAAAAGCACCCTTCTTGGTTATTTTCATAGTTTTACCAAGAATAAGTGCTTTTTAAATAATTACATATAAATCTTTTTATATTAAACATATTAATTTTATTATTTTGAAAGGGCTTCTTTAAAATTATTATCCATAAATATCCTAGTTTCTTTCAATATATTAATCCAGTCATTATTTCCCACATACCAAAATTCTGCTACAAATTTTCTTACCCCTAACTCCCAAGAAGTTTTTATTATTTCTTTAAAGTTAACATGTCCTGTTCCAAAAGGTACCTCTCTAAATACTCCTGGTACTGTTTCTTTTAAGTGAACAGAGGTTATATGACCTTTACCACTTTTTAAATCTTCAATTACACTATTTTCATACTTAACAGCAGCATTGGTTATATTACCACAATCAGGATATACCTGTAAATATGGCGAATTAATAATTTTTACATAATTCATAGCTTTTTTTACTGTATTCATAAATTCAGTTTCCATAGTTTCAAAGGCAAGGATTACTCCTTTTTCAGCAGCCATATCTACGCATTTTTTTAAATTATTAACAAATAACTCTTTTGTTATATCAGTTGACTCTTCATAATACACATCATACCCAGCTAATTGTATTATTCTTATACCTAAATCACAAGCTAAATCAATGGCTTTTTCCATAATTTCCATACCCTTGTTTCTTATGGATTCCTTTGAGCTGCCAATAGGATATTTTCTATGGCCACTTAAACACATGGTTCTTATGGGTACTCCAATTTCAAACATTTCTTTAACTATAGCTATTCTTTCCTCTTTTGAATAATCTAATCTAGCTAATTTTTCATCACTTTCATCAATACTTATTTCTATAAAATCAAAACCTGCATCCTTTGCACAAATAAACTTTTCAGCCCAAGATAAATTGTTAGGCATTGATTTTTCATATAATCCTAATTCATATTTTTTCATAAAAACACCTACTATTTTGTCTGTAAATTTTGTCCATAATAAGCATTAGGTCCATGTTTTCTCATAAAATGCTTATTTAAAAGAGTATCTGGCATAATTTCTTTTGCTCTGCTAAGAACTTCTGTATTAAAAGCCATCATTGCTACTTCTTCTAAAACCACTGCATTATGTACCGCATCAAAAGGATCTTTTCCCCAAGTAAATGGTCCATGGTTTTTAACAAGTACTGCTGGCATACTATCTGCTTCTAGCTCTTTAAAAGTCTCTACAATAACACTACCCGTATTATATTCATAATCTTTTTCTATTTCTTCCTTATTCATATCCCTTGTACAAGGTACTTCACCATAAAAATAATCTGCTTGAGTTGTACCATAAGCATTTATTCCTCTACCTGCTTGAGCAAATATGGTTGCCCATCTTGAATGAGTATGTACAACTCCTCCTATATTCTTAAATTCTTTATATAATTTAAGATGAGTAGGAGTATCGGAAGAAGGATTAAGATCTCCTTCTACCACATTTCCTTCTAAATCTACTACTACCATATCCTGTGGAGTCATTTTGTCATATTCAACTCCTGATGGTTTTATAACTACTAAAGATGATTCTCTATCTATTCCAGATACATTTCCCCAAGTGAAAGTAACTAAATTATATTTTGGTAAAAGCATATTTGCTTCATAAACTTCTTGCTTTAACTTTTCTAGCATTTTAAATACCTCCTAAACTAATCAGTTACAAAATATAAGGCTGCTTGTCCTAATTCCCTATTAGCAGATATTATAATATCTCTATCAACCTCATTTATAACAGCCACATTACTAGGTCCTACTCCAGATTCAATTACTTCTGTTTTAAATTTAAGAGGATTTGTACTTTCACATTGAACATAGAATAAATCCTTATCATTTCTACGATATCCACCAATTATAGTAGGTATTCCTCTCAACTTTCCACCCCATACTACATGTCCAAAATCCATTTCCTTTGGATATTTATAAACTACTTCATACTTATCTCCAACTTTTTTATTTATAACAAAATCTTTACCATGGAAAGGTTCAATAGTTACTAATTCCTCTACCCCATCATTATCTATATCTACTACAGCCACATCACTTACTGGTCTATCTAAGATTTTCTCAACCTGCCAGTCTTCATCTTTATTTTGTGGTGGAGTAACAACAAACACTCCATTTTCAGATGTAACCATACCAACCATTTTTCCATTCCAATTAGCTCTACAATATCCATGATTTTTAGTAAGACCTTCTTTTATGACCTTTAATTTAATAGGTTCATTAAGATCATCAGGTAAAACTCCTACATAAATTTTTCCTGGATCTGACCAATCATCCTTACATGTTTTGCTTGTGCAAAGAGTTGCTCCAATAAAATAATTTACTCCATTAGCAGATAAAATATCAAAGCGATGAAGATAAGGTAATTTTAAAATAGTTTTTACATTCCATTTTCCATCTTTTTCAGGTTTTGCCCAAACTATTGTAGCATTTTCTGATTGAAAAGTAGGAAAGAAATTTTGTACTCCTAAGAAATCCCCATTTTTTCCTGGAATTTGTATCATAGACATAGTTCCTCCAGGTCCTTCCCATACAGTTGATTGTTTAAAATCAGGTCCTGAATACATATAACAAGGACCTTCACCTTCTGTAGCTATAAGAATATGCTTTTCCCCATCAATTACAGTACTACTAGTTGCATAACATCTATGTAAATCAGTTAAAAATTTCTTTTCAAATTTCATTTGTTTTTCCTCCTTTCTTTCTATTTTTTACTCATAACATCATTCATTATTTTTTCTTCTATTTCTTTTTCTGATAAAAGATTTTTTAATCCTACTACAATGGTTCCATTAGCTGCTGCCTGTTTAAAATTGTTGGCTAAAGCTTCTGAACAAAATACCACATCATAACTTGAAGCTTGAGTTTTAGCTTCCCCAACACTACTATGATGTATTTGTACTGGAACATTTAACTTTCTAAAAATTTTCTCTATTTTCATTTTTATTATTTGACTTGATCCCATTCCATTTCCACATGCTGCAATAACTTTTAACATAATAATCTCCTCCTAAATTTTAAATATTTAATTTATAATAATTTTTATTTATTTTCTTCTAAACTTTCTTTATAAGCTTCATAATCTTCAGTAATTGTAAAATAATATTTTTTATTTCTTAAATATTGGATTTGAGGAATGGCTAACATAGCAAATATAGCTATTGCTGTCCCAAAGTATCCTAAATATCTCATTAATATTCCAATGGCAGGCCATAAAGTACTCCAATCGAAGTTTCCATGCCATCCTCCATATTGTGCCAATTGAAAGAAGTATGCTGCAAAAGCTCCACCAATAACTTGAATTATTCCTGAAATAAATGGAATAATCATAGCTGCTTTTAATCCACCTTTTTTATTAGCAAATATAGCAAATGTAGCATTATCAAAGAATAAAGGAACGAATCCTGTTATTATTAAAACTGGACTATTAAATACAATTAATCCTAATATGGAAATAAATTGTCCAAGCGCTCCAAATAAGAATCCTATAGTTATGGCATTTGGAGAACCAAATCCAAATACTGCTGCACAGTCAACAGCTGGTACTGATCCAGGTAATAATTTGTTTGAAATACCTTGGAAAGATTCCGTTAATTCTGATACGAACATTCTTACTCCTAGTTGTAATATACTTAAATATACTGCAAAGTATAAGGATTTCTCCATTATGTAAAATATAAAGCTTCTATTTTCAGGAAAACCTTTATCTATATTACGTAAAATATCTGGTCCTAATATAAGCATTATTACTCCAAAGAATACCATCATTAATATTCCAGTAGCTACAACGTTATCATTGAATATAGAAAGAAATCCTGGTAAATTAATATCTTCAATTTTTTTGTCTTTTTTATCAAATTTACCTGCTATTTTATCAGTTAACCATACACCAAACATTTGTTGATGACCTACAGCAAAACCTCCACCTTCTGTTAAGTCTTGGCAAGCTTCTACTGTAAGATTAGAAAATACTGACCAATATGTACCTAATAATAATCCTAGCATTATTATAATTCCCATATCATGTAATTGAGGGAAACAGAATAATACTATCCATAAAGCAGTAGCTGATTGCTGAACCATAACATGTCCTGTTATAAATACAGTACGAATTTTTGTCCATTTGCTAAGTAAAACTAAAATTATATTGAAAGCAAAAGCAACTAATAACACAACCATCATTAATGAAAATGATCTACCTATATTTTCTATAGCTGTTTGAGCTGCTGTTTGTCCAAAATATGGGTCTATTACTGCTGCTTGTAAATTAAATCTATCTTTTAAAGCTGCAAGTATAGGTCTAAAGTTGCTAACTAAACCACTAGCTGCCACACTTAAAATTAAATACCCTACTGTTGCCTTAATAAATCCTGCAATGGCATCATATATAGGACGTTTTAATAAAATATACCCGATTAATACTATAAATCCAATAAAAAATGCTGGTTGAGTAAGTATATTATTTTGGAAAAATTCCCATATACACATTAAAATAGATAGTACAGCGTGCATTTAAAGCACCTCCTTAGTTCTTTCATAAAATAGCATCTAAATTAAATACTAACAAAGGAAGTGTTTTAAAGGTGAACATTTAGATGCTATTTCATTTTTACAATAATTCTTTAAGATCTTCTTCTGAGGAACACATTAATAGTTTCTCTACTGTTTCTTCATTTGAAATTATTTCTACCAAGGAAGAAAGATTTTTCAAATGCTTATCACTATCTGTAGATGCTAATACAAAAAATAATTTAGCATCATGCTCATCACTATCACTAAAATGAATTGGCTTTTCTGTTTTCATAAAGCATATAGCTGTTTCATTTACCCCTTCTCCACCTTCTTGTGCATGAGGAATACAAATATTAGGTGCTATAACCACATAAGGTCCATGTTTTTTTATGGATTTTATTATAGAATCAGAATACTTTGGTGTTATAGCTCCTTCTTTTATAAGAGGATTACAAGCTGCCTTCACAGCATCTTCCCAGGTTTCAAAGTCATCATGAAAGGAATATCTTTTCTTTTCTATTAATTCTTGTAACACAATATCATCTCCATAATTTTAATTTATTATTTTTATAAGAAAGATGTATATGGAATATTAATTTCTTTAGTAAAGCAATCATCAAATCCTCTAGGATAATGATATTCTCTCTTATCTTTATCAGCTGGGAAATTAAACTTTCCACCTACTTGCCAAATATAAGGTAAGAATTTATACTGTAATCTATCTTTTTTCATATTAAATAATACATTTATTTCATTTGGATCTGCTTGGAAGTTTGACCAAATGTCATGATGAAAAGGTATCATAACCTTAGTATTTAAAGCTTCACCCATTCTTAAAATATCTGAAGCAGTCATTTTATCTGTAATTCCTCTTGGATTTTCACCAAATGAACCTAAAGCTACATCTATTTCAAAATCATTTCCATGTTTAGCATAATAATTTGAATAATGTGAATCACCACTATGATAAAGAGTTCCTCCTGGAGTTTTAATTAAATAATTTACTGCTTTTATATCCATATTTACTGGCATTTTTCCTCTTAAATCACCTTCTGGTGGGCTAGTAATAAGCGCTGTTCTATCAAAGGATTCTAAAGCAAATATTTCCGTATCTTTTATTTTTATAACATCACCAGGCTTAACTACTATACATCTTTCAACTGGAACTCCCCAATCTACCCATTTATCTACACAAGCTTTTGGTCCTATGAAAGGAACTGAAGCATCACAATTTTTCAAAACTGCAGTAGCAACGTTTACATCAATGTGATCATTGTGATCATGAGTTGCTAATATAGCATCAACCTGTCTAATTCTAAATGGATCTAATACAAAAGGTGCTACTCTTAAATTAGGTTGTAATTTTTTTCCTCCACACATTCTTGCCATTTGGTGTTCTGGTTTAATATATGGATTTTCTTTTGTTCTTTTACCTGAACCACACCAAAAATCTATACATAAATTAGTATTTCCTTCTGTTTTAAGCCAAATTCCTGTACATCCTAACCACCACATTGTGAAAGTATTAGGAGCTACAACTTCCTGTTCAATTTCTTCATTTAACCATGTACCCCATTCTGGGAATGTATTTAAAATCCATGATTCTCTTGTAATTTCATCAACTTTAGACATAATTATTTTTCCTCCCTTTATGTAAAAATAATTTTATGTTCGTTTTGTTTGAAAACATTCATTTAATTCTTTTGTATAACGTTTTCTATGTCTTTATAATACGCTCTTTATGTTTGTTTTGCAATACTTTTTGAATTTTTTATGAATTTATTGTTCTTTTATATGTTCAATTATAAATTTTAATTCTTTTAAATAAGTTTATTTGTTAATTTTAATCATTTAATCCTTTTTTTTTATCAAATAGTTTATTTAATTGATTTTTTATTTGTTTAATTGTACAATTAAATCAATAACAAACATAAAAATTGAATTATTTACTATTTTATCCTTTTAAAGAAACATATATATTTTTTAATGATTGTTATTAATACTTTTAATATATAAATCTATTAAACTATATATAAAAGTATTGATTTTAATGGAATTACAGTATAAATTGTTTAATACAAATATTTATTAATTTTATTATTTAATAATTTTATAAAATTTTAACTCTTTTTAAAAATGAATTCTTAACATAAGATACTTTGTTATGAGTAAAAGTTATTACAAATAAATAAAATTTATAAATATAAAATATAAGTATAAAAC
>NZ_WHJC01000179.1 GCF_009295725.1 Clostridium tarantellae | reverse complement strand
TTATCATTTTATTATTTAAAGCACAAACTTTTTTAAGTTTAGTTTTATCTTTAACATTCTCTTTATAATCCCATGTATATGCAATAGCATAACATTCTTTATTTTTAAAAATAATTGTATCTATAATTATTGGATATTTTAAAAGTTTATCATCTAAAGATAAATTAACTTTATTTAAAGCTAATTTTAGATTATCTTTATTTATTCCTTTCATAGCAGCATTTTTTAAAAACCATTCTTCATATTCCTTAATATCCATGTTAGTATCTTTAAAATTTGCAAAAGTTTCATCATTAAAAGTTAATCCATTTAACTCTTTATTATTAATATTTTTTTTATTGTTTCTAAATTGTTTATATGTATCCCTAAATTTTACTTCTATAGGTTTTTTATCATCTTCAATTACCTCTATAGGATTATTAACTACTTCTATTCGTTCTGTAGGTCCACTCATTTCATCACAACCTGCTAAAAGAAGCAAAAGAAATAAAAAAATTAAATTTAATTTTTTTATTTTCATATAAATTCCTCCAATAATTTAATTATCCATATTAATTCCAATATATATAATATATCCCTTATTTTATTTTATATGTAATAAATTTTTATGCTTGAAATTAATTTTAATTAATGATTTTATATAGTTACTAAATATTATTCTAATTTATTCAAAATATTCCATATTGTTAAATGTGCAACCCTTGAATATAATCTTTATTCATATTAAAATATATTTATGTTTTTTTCTAAGGTTATTATACCCAATGAAATTCAAGGAGGAACCTAAATTGTATAAATTTATTGAGATTAACCCATCAGAGGTTGATATTTTTAATTCAACTAATGATAAAGGTCATATATTTCAAACATCTTATTGGGCTGAATTAAAAAAAGATTGGAATTCAAAATTTATTGCTGGTTATGATTCAGATGATAATATAGTTATAACAGCAACTATACTTCTAAGAAAAGCTCCCTATTTAAATAAATATATGGGTTATATTCCTAGAGGTTTTACTTGTAATTACAATAATAAAGAATTATTAATAGAGTTTACTGAATTTTTAAGAGATTTTGCTAAAAGAAATAATATTTGCTTTATAACAGTAGACCCTGATATACACTTAAATGAAAATGAAAAACTTTTAATTGAAGGAGAAGAAATAAAAAACTTCCTTAGAAGCTTAGGTTTTAAAAATACAGATAGTAAAAACTTTGAAGCTATCCAACCAAACTTTGTTTTTAGATTACCTCTTCCAACAACAGACGATAAAAAAACTATTAAGCAACAGATATTTAAAAAATTCTCTAATAAAACAAGATATAATATAAAAGTAGCAGAAGAAAGAGGATTATCTGTAGAAGTTTATGATAAAGAATCTATTAATGATGATATTTTACAAAAATTTCACGAAATCATGGTTACTACAGGTAAAAGAGATAACTTCTTAGTTAGACATAAAGAATATTTTAAAGACATGATAGATTATCTATATCCTTACTGTAGATTATATATGGTTAAATATAGCTATACTAGAGATTTTAATAGATTGTCTGAAAAATTAACTAAACAAGAAGAAACTAAGGCTAAAGCTTTAGCTAAACTATCCAATTTACAAACTAAACTTGAAGCTGAAGCTGATGAAGATAAAAAATCTAGAATTGAAAAGAAAATTCATGATCAACAAAATAGAATAAAAGAAGCTGAAAGACAAATTACAGGCTTTAATGAAAAAATAAAAGATATAGAACCTTATAAAGATAAAGAAATTTATTTATCAGGCTCAATATATCTTTATTATGGTAATAAAGCATGGTATTTATATGGAGCTTCTGAAAATATTTTAAGAGATACAATGCCTAACTTCGCAATGCAATGGTCTATGATTTTAGATAGTATCGAATTAGGTATGGATACTTATGACTTTAGAGGAGTATCCGGTGATTTAAGTCCTGAAAATCCACTATATGGACTTTATAAATTTAAAAAAGGTTTTAATGGAAACTTTGTAGAATTTATAGGTGAATTTGATCTTGTTATGGACAACTTTATTTATACACTATACAAAAAAGCATTTCCAAAATTTAAAAAAATTAGAAATTCTATAATGAATAAAAAACAATAATTATTTTAAATGGACACTATAAATTACATATTATTTATAGTGTCCTTAAATTAGATAATCCTATTTATTTTTTAATGTTCTTATATTTTTTGCAACTGGTCTAGAAACTTCTCCTGTTTCACTTACTCCAACAACTTTAAAGCCATACAAAGTATTTGATTTTAATTCACTAGCTGTATAACTTAATTCCTCACTATCATTTACATTAGCAATTTTTAATCCATCTTTATAAATTATATATTCTGTTGGCTTTGGTCCTTTCTCTGGTTTACTCCATGTTAATTTTATACTATCTGAAGTAATTTCATTAGCTTTTAAGTTCGTTATTTTATTTGGTGAACCTACTGGAGTTTTTTCTTTAATAAATTTAGCATCAGCCCAAGTACCATGATCATAATTTATTTTTCCATCATATGAGTCTACTAACAAAGTTAACTCTTTAACTCCTGTTAAATCCACAGATACTTTTTTAGCATTATGTGTACTGTACACCCTTCCACTATTAAATACTTCTTTTTCATCAGCTAAAACTCTAAACTGAACAAACGAGCCATAACCTACACACTCTCTATCAATTCCTACATAAGCTTCAAAAGTCTTAAATCCTTTATTTTCTATATCTATTACTATTTCAGAATCTGCTACAGTCGCTATTCCTTTTTCAAATTTAGTTATTTTTCCATCAACTTTTAGTGTTATTTCATTATCAACTACAGATTTATCTCTTCCTATTTCATACATTCCTGATATTGATTTTTTAAATTCTAAGTCCGAAGCATAAACTTTATTATGAGTATTAAAGTTTATCGTATAAGTCTTATTGAATAATCCCCCTAAATTTCCATCGGTGCAAATAACATTTATTATGGCTTTACCTGGTAATGTTTCAGATTGTATTACTTCAATATTAACATTTTCATTGTCAGATACCACTTCAACAGTTGGTGGTGTATTTAAAGACCCTTCTAATACTTCTACTGTATAATCTGTTATATTTTCATTAAAATATTTTATACTTTCACCATTTACTTTAATATCATTAATTAAATTCATCTCTAAATTCCTTTTACTTATATCCATAGGAGAATCTTTTTTTGAAATTCCCTTTAACTTAAAAGTATAGTTGTATGCATTTTTTCCATCTATCATATATTGTGAATGAGGTGTTGCTCCCCAGCTATTATCTCCACCAACGCCCATTTGCTTATAATTAAGTCTTAATACTACATTTTCTAATTTTTCTAAATCTTTAGGATGACGAATACTTTCTGTTGGAAGATCATTTGGCCAATCTGTAGAAGTTAAACCTTCTGGAGTATAATGAAGAGTATTAAATTCCATTGTTTCTGATGATGAAGCCATCAAACCTACTCCATCTTCATTAGTTAATGTAACCCATCTAACATCTGTTCTATTTCCTGTTTCAGATGGTTGCATATATGGTACAAAGAAATCCTCTACATCTTTATTATAAACTCCTATATCATATGCAGTTTTTCTATCTACATAATTTTCTTCTGGGCCTCTACCATACCAAGTTACTTCATCAAATTCTTTAGGCAATTGCATCATCATACCTATTTCTGGTATAGCTGGTAATTCGTCAGGTGTTATTAAAGTATTACTTATGGATACCTCTCCATTTCCATAAATAATATAATCAAGCTTTAAAGTTGAAGCTTTTTCTGTTGGTACATCTAAAATTAATTCAACTTTTATAGCCTTATCATCTACATTTACAATATTGATATCCTCTACTAATGAATTTTTTCCTGCATATCTCCAAGTAGCAAGTTCTTCATTAGAAGTATAACCTCTGTCATTATCATTTGGAGCTCTCCAATAATTTGGTTTTAATGGTTCTGTTATTAATTCTTTCTTACTTCCATTATTATCAAAAGTATAAGATTCTAATGCACCAGTTTCTTTGTTAATAGAAACTTCAAAATCTTCTCCTAATACTGAAATATTTTTATTATTTTCATTTAATTGCACATTACCAATTGAATTAATATCTAAATCAAGAGCGTTTGAATTTTCAAAAGGTAATTTAAATTGCTGTTTAGCAACAACATGTCCTTTTTCAGCCCATGAAGTATTTTCTTTTAATTTAAAACTAATATTTAACCAATACTCTATTCCTGGAATAAGCTCTGGTCTTTGAAGTGGAATAGTTATTTCTTTATTAGATAATGGTTCTAAGTCTACATTTAAAATTCCATCTTGTATTATTTCATTATCAGCTCTAAGTTCCCAAGTAAGTTCATATTTATTTAAATTCGTAAATAAATATTGATTTTCAATATTTATTTTTCCATTTATTATATCAACATCTTTTATTTTTATTTCTTGATAAACCTTTTTAACTTCCTCTAATTCTGGCTGAACTGTTCTATCAGGGAATACAAGACCATTAGCACAAAAATTTCCATCAGTAAATTCTTCATCTCCCCAATCTCCACCATAACTAAAGAATTTTTCTCCAGTTTTTGGATCCGTCATTTCCAGAGATTGATCTACCCAATCCCAAATATAACCACCTTGCATAATTTCATATTTATTTATAGTATCCCAATAGTCTTGAAGATTTCCTATACTATTTCCCATCCCATGTGCATACTCGCATTGAATATATGGTTTAGTATTATTAGGATTTTCTCCATAAGCAACCATTTCTTCTATAGATCTGTACATTCTACTATATACATCTGGAATTTCTCTGTCTGCTTCATAATGAATTGGTCTAGTTGGATCTTTTTCCTTAATCCAATCAGCTGCATGCTTAAAGTTCTCCCCTGTATCAGATTCATTACCTAAAGACCACATAATTACAGAACTTTCATTTTTAGATCTTTCAACCATACCTTGTTGCCTATCAATCATAGCAGCTTTCCAAACAGGATTACTACTTAAAATATCTTCATAATCATCTCTATAAATTAATCCATGAGTTTCTAAATTGGCCTCATCTAAAACATAAAGTCCATATTCATTACATAAATCATACCATCTAGGGTCATTAGGATAATGTGATGATCTTGCTGAATTAACATTGCTTTTCTTCATTAATTCTATATCCTTAATCATGGTTTCAACATCCATAGTTCTAGCAGTATCAGGCTTAAATTCATGTCTATTTACACCTTTAATAAGTATTGGCTTTCCATTAATTTCAAATTGACTTCCCTCTATTTTAACTTCTCTAAACCCTATTTTATTGCTTATTGTTTCAATAACATTTCCCTCATTATCCTCTAATGCTATTACTAAAGTATATAAATTAGGATCTTCTGCTGACCATTTTTTAGGATTATCAATTTTAGTTGTTAAATTTATTATCTTTTCCTCTCTATCTTCACTTAAACTAATAGTATCTTCTACTTCTTTGACTAATTGTTTTGTATCATCAAATAAAATTGCCTTTACTTTAAACTCACTAGTATTTTCTATTCCATAATCAGCCAAATTAACTTCTATATTTAAATCAGAATTTATATAATTTTCATCTAAATCTGTTACTACAGTATAATCTCTTAAGTGTGCCTTTGGAGTAGAGTATAAGAATACATCTCTAAAAATTCCACTTAATTTGATCATATCTTGAGCTTCTAACCAACTACCATCACTCCATCTATGAACTTTAACTGAAATCTCATTTTCACCTGGCTTTAAATATTTACTTATATTAAAATCATGTCCTACAAATGTATCCTCACTATATCCAACATACTCTCCATTTATATAAACATAATATGCAGATTCAACCCCTTGAAAAGATACAAAAGTTTCTCTACCATCCCAATTTTCTGGTATAGTAAAAGTAGTTTTATAATATCCAATTGGATTATATTCCTCTGGAGTATATGGTGGCTCTGGTAGATTCTTTTGATATTCCCACGGATAAGCTGTATCATTATATCTAGGTTGATCATAGCCATGTAATTGCCAACTAGATGGCACTGGTATTGTATCCCAATTGCTTGTATCAAAATCTGTTTCATAAAAATTTTCTATGTCCTCTGCTGGAGTATTTACTATATTGAACTTCCAATCTCCATTTAAACTTAAGAAATTACTTGAATTTTTATAATCAACATAATTTGGATTATTTAATGCTTCCTCAACAGTATTAAACGGCATCAACGTAGAATGCATCTTTTCTCTATTATCTTCAAACTTTTCAGGATTTCCTGACCAAAAAGGATTATTTTCATAAGTTTTACTATTCTGAAGTTTTTTAATATTAATATTAGCTAATACATCTTTGTTTACATTATTAAAAATTAAACAACCAGTAAAAGTAGCTGTAATTATTTTAGCAATAGTTCTCTTACTTAACATAAAATTTTCTCTCCCTTCAAATCTTTTCTTCATAATTTTACCATTTTATACTTTTTATGTAAACCTTTTAATATTAATTTTATTTTATTAAAAGATAAATAACTTTATTATCAAAGCCGATTTTAGTTTTTTTATTATTTATTATTACATATAATTTTATAAGTTTAATTTTATAAGGAGATTCATATATGAAATTTTTTGGTGAATATAAATTTACTAAAGGTGATATTTTAATGCTAATAATTTTAATAGTATTATTAGCATTGGCCTGTTTAGGAGTTTTTTCTTTATAATTTAAAAATCGAAAAATTTTCATACTAAATAAAATAACCTCTATTAAATATAATAGAGGTTATTTTATTTATACTATTTCTTTACTTTTTTCAATTTTTATTGTTATATTTTATTGCACTAGTGTTTAATAATTAAAAAATATTACCATTGACTTTTTTAAAAATACAAATATATTTCTAGTGATATTGATTATATATCTACTAGGAATATATTTCCTTTAAAAAAGTGTGCAACAACCCCTT
>NZ_WHJC01000178.1 GCF_009295725.1 Clostridium tarantellae | reverse complement strand
TATTGTAATATATAATAATAGAAGTTTAATGATATTTTTAAAATTAACAATATTAATATATTTAATTGCAATGGGAGTATGTTTTATTAAAGTTATAAAGTCCTTAGAATTTATATACATACCAATAATGATTTGTATAGGATTATTTTCAATAAAACTTTTATTTGCTTTAGGTTTATTAATAGATAGAAGTTTAATACTTTTACTAAATTCTATATTAATATCAGTATTAATGTTTTTAAGTTTCATTTTTGGATTATTAATTGATTCTATAATAAAAATAAAAAAACAAAAAAGGCTAGAGAGACAATTAAAAATATTTTATCATTTAGCAGAAAAAAATAATCATATAGAAATGATAATATTAAATGAAGAAAATAAGGTTATATATGCTAATAAAAAAAGTAGGAAAAAAAGAAGTAAAAATAATAATGTTAGACAAGCTTATGAAGATATTTGTAATTTTATTAGAGATAATATTATAGAAGATTTAAAAGAGTTATTTAATAATGAAGTTAATACTATGGATAAATGTATTAAAGTTAATAATGATAAAGAAGTTTTAAAATGTAATGTACAAACATTAGATTTAGGTCAAAATTGTAAGTATAAATCATTAATTTTTACAGATATTACATCAACATATAATAGAAATGAAAAAATAAAAATAAGTGAACAACGATTAAGAGGAGTAACAGAAAACATATCAGAAATAATAATAAGTGTAGATTCTCAAGGAGTAGTTACTTATGTTAATAATAGTTGTTTAAATATTTTTTCATGCAAAGAAAATGATTTAATTGGGAAAAAAATAAATGATTTTTTAATAGAAGAAGATGGACCATTACATATAAATGATATAAATAGAAATGTAAACAATGAACTTATAAGGGCAAAGATGATTTCGAAACATAATAATATTAAGATGCTCGAAATAACTAGAAATCAAATTATCAATAGTGAAGGTGAAATCATTGGAAAAGTATTAATAGGAAAAGATTTAGATTATATAAATGAAATTGAAAAACTTAGAACAAAGTATAAAGAAATTCAAGAATATGATAGAATTAAAAATGAATTTTTTGCTAATTTATCTCATGAACTAAGAACTCCTATTAATATAATTTATTCTTGTTTACAACTTTTAACTACATTTTCTGATAAAGACAATGAAGAATTTAAAAAATATTATATAAAGTATTCTAAAACTTTAAAACAAAATTGTTTTAGAATGATGAGGATAGTAAATAATTTAATTGATATTACTAAAATAGAATCTGGATTTATGAAAATGGATTTTCAAAATTACGACATAGTTAGTTTAGTTGAAAATATTACTTTATCTGTAATACCATATGTAGAAAGTAAAAAACTAAACATAACTTTTGATACTGATGTTGAGGAATTAGAAATAAAATGCGATCCAGATAAAATAGAGAGAGTAATTTTAAATTTATTATCTAATGCAATAAAGTTTAGTAATATAGGTGGAAATATATTAGTTGATATATCTGAAAAAAATAGAAAAGTTTTTATAAGAGTTAAGGATGATGGCATTGGTATTCCATCTAATATGAAAGATGTAGTATTTAAAAGATTTATACAAACAGATAAATCTTTTAGAAGAGCTAAAGAAGGAAGTGGAATAGGACTAGCTTTAGTAAAATCTTTAGTTGAGCTTCATAATGGAAAAATTTATTTAGAAAAAAATACAGATAAGGGTAGTGAGTTTGTTATAGTTTTACCTAGTGAAAAAATAGAAAGTGACGTGGAAGAAGATAAAATTAATTACTATGAATCACAGGTTGAAAGTATATCAATAGAATTTGCAGATATATATGACATTAATTAGAATTTTATAAATTGTGTAAACAATCATATAAAATAGGTTTCATAATTAAAGTTAAAAAGTAAATAAATAATAAAAATAAAAAGGAGTTTCTAAATTTTGGAAACTCCTTTTAGGTATTTTAATTTATTTTTTAACTAAATAAATTTTTTATATTCATTAATATGCTTGCACTAAGTTTTGTAGTTTTTAAAGTTCTAGCATTTAAGGCTATAGGTCTTGATTTCTTACCATTTACTCCATTTGCTACAACTTTAAATCCATATAAAGTATTAGATTTAAGATCAGTAGCAGTAAATTCAGTTCCAGCTACCTTTGCTATTTCAACTCCATCTTTGTATATTGTATAATCTGCAATTTCAGTATTTTTTGGAGCTTTCCAAGATAAAGTAATACTATTATCTGTAGATTCTATAGTTTTAAAGCTTGTTGGTTTATTTGGAGTAGCATCTGAAACTTTAACTTCTTTTATATATAAATTATCTAAAATTAATTCATCAAAGCCATTTACTTTTTCTAATGCTAAATAGTAATCATTAGCATTACCAGTAGTAAATTCATGTTTAAATTCTTTAACTTCTCTACTATAAGCAGAACCATCTTCAGGTCTTCCTGTTACTTGTCCAGGAGCTAAATTTTCATCAAATAACACTCCTGCTGTCGGTGATTTAAGAGCTATAGAATATAAGTTATCTTTTTTATTAGTATATTTAAAGCCTATTTCATATTTAGTATTTGGTTTTAGTTGTAATGTGGTTTGATCAGTTACAAGCATTTCACCAGTAGTACCTTCTTGTTGATTAGTTTTTAATGAAAATCTTCCATCAATTACCCAATTCATATATTGATCACCATCAGGATTTTTTTCAGCAAAGTGAGTTCTATTATCTGTACCTAGATTTCTTCCCATATAGAATGGTCCATGACCTTCATCTACATTTTCAAAATCTTCATATAATACATAACCATCTTTATTAGTTGGTTCCATTTCTTTATGTGGATTTGTCCAAATTCTAAAATCATCTATAGATACCTTAGAGTCATCCTCATCACTAGCTACATTTAAATATAATTTAGCAGTTGTAATATCTTCAGGAACTGTAAATTCTACTCTCATTCTAGTGAATTTATCATTATACCACTTAAAGCCTTCACCAACTCCAACACGATTAGTTTGTCTATCTATAGTACTTTCTGAAGTTTCACCACCACAGTCAACTCCTAAAGTTACTTTTCTATCTCCATCAAGTTTTACCCAAACAGAAGCAGAGTAAGTTTCACCAGGTACTAAGTCTGTAATTTCTTGTGATAATGTAGCATCAGCACCATTATTTCCTTGAACTACAGTTATATCATTTCCAGATCTTCTTTCTACTTTTTCATTTACTCTATTAATATGGTCTGTATTATCACCAGTAGATTCTACAGTCCAGTTATCAGTAATATTTTCAGAGTCAAATCCAGGATCATTTATTAAAGTACCCTCACCCCAAGTTGTTATTCTAGATTCTTTAACAACTTCATCAGAAGGGAATACAACATAAGGAATATTTTGCTTAGCATCAATAGTTACTTTACCATCAACTACAGGAATATCAAAAGTATGAGTTCTTCCTTGATCAGATAGTTCATAAACTTTTACACTAGTAGCACCTTCCCATATATTTGGAATATTCCAAGTTGTTTCACCACCATATGGATTCCAATGATAAACCTTATTTTGCTCAGTTCCTTCTAATTGTTCCCAAGTCCAAGGCATAAATAAAGTAGTTTTACCAATACCTCTATCATTTATAGTGTTTTTTGGAGTGGTAGCTATTAATTTTTCATCTTGATACATGTTAATAATGCCATTTTCTCTTTTAACTTCTAGACCATCATTAAATTTAACATGACCAGTGGTTCCATCATCTTCCCAATCCATTATTTCAAAGTGTTGCATATACTTACTTGGTAAAGTTTGATTGTAGAATGTTTCAATAGCATAGAAGCCTTCTAGGTCGTGTCTAGTTCCCCAACCACCTGATAACATGTGCTTACCACCTTTTAGCATATCATCAGCCATATAAGCATCTTGTTCTTGGTTTCTTATAAATCTTATAATATCACTTTCATTTCCTCTATTAGGATAAGCAGGGTCCCCACCCCAATGAGTCCAAGTAACCTGTTGTTCTAATGGTCCATTAAATTCAGTTGCTAACATCCAATCATGTCCATTAATAACCTTAGCTAATTCTTTAGCATTCCAACCATTGCCAGTGTAAACATCTATATAAATCCAACCTAAGTCTGGATGATCTTCTTTTAACATGTTGAATCTTCTTTCAAGCTCACCAGAAGTTATATCCTTTCTTTGATCAACATAGTAAGATTCATCTTTCCATCCCCAGCCATTTTTAAATCCAGGTTGTAAGTTATCCACTTCAAGTTCAAAAGCATCTAAGTGATATTCTGTTACGTTAACATGAACACCCACTTGAGCATTATAATCCTTACCTATTTCGATTAATTTATTAAGGTCATCCTTACCACCTTGTCTAATACCAGTATGTCCACCTATATCAGCAATAACATCATCATGACCTTCACCTTGATATCCTTTTTCAAGAATCAATTGTCCAAAACCATCAGTGTAATTAGAAACTTTCTTAATTTGGTCAGCTGTTCTTAAGAAAGGTGATTGTGCTAAAGAACCTATATTAAACGGAATATATGAAAGGGAGTTAGGAATATATTCAGCACCTTGAGTAACATTCATATTTTCTCTATATAAAATAGCAGCATCTTGCCAATCTATTTCAGAATCTTTATTAGTATCCCTAGCAATCATTATTTCTGACCAAGGCATTTCTTCTTTAACTTCCACACCATTTATAGAGTCTTCTCTATATATAAAAGTACCATTATATAATCCAGCTTTTCTATGGTCCTCTCTTTCTTGAACATTAACAACAGCTCTAGCTCCACCTTCAACTACATTGTTATTTATACCAATAGAGAATCTATTGTCATTAACGAAGGCATAGGCTCTACCAAAGTTCCCATTTTTATAGTCATTAACAGATTTAAAATCCTCTGCAATATTATTCCAACTACCGTCATTTATTACAGCAGAAACCTCTCCACCGTTAGTATTTCTAACTGATGCTAAACTATGGTCAGGGAAGTTAATAGTTTTAACTTTAAAATCACCATGTTCAAATACATCTGTAATTTCCATTCTTAAAATGTTATCATCCTTTAAGAACATATTAACCTTAACAACCACATTTAAATTTTCAAAATTTAAAGTATATTCTAAAGTTTTTTCATCTATTTTATTAGAAGTAATTTCAGGAACCTGCTTTTTACCATTTACTTCAACAATATAAAGTTGTTCATCTTCACCATCTAATATTTCATTGTCAGCTTTCCATTCATATTTTGTTACTTTAGGGAACTTAGTATCTAAAGTAACTATCATATCCTCAGATTCAATAGTTATTGGATCACCTGATTCTGGTGGTGCTAATAGATCATCTTTAATTTCTTTAAAAGTAATATCATCTAAATAAACATTCTTATTTGAACCCCATCCATGAAGACCTATTTTACCAGCTACTGTTGGAATAGCATTTATACTTTGTTCTCCCACAGCTTCTCCATTTACCCATAAACCAACATTGCTATCATTAAAGGTAAGTTTAATATCATAAACTGTATTAGCTTCTAATGGAATATTATTGGAACCAAAGTTTCCATAAGTTTCTTTACCATCAGAGAAGTTCTTCCATATCCAATTTCCAGCATCATAGCAGATAGAGGACCAGTTATTTTCATCCACATATCTAAATACAAAGCCTAATCTACCAGTATCTATATTATATTCAAATTTACTTTCTAAAGAACCATTTACTATATTAGGAGAAGCTTCATCAAAAATTTCTGTAACTCCATTTAAAGCTACTTTTAATCTATTATTCTCCACTGTACTTGTAGCATTTCCTCTAGACGTTGTCCAATTACCACTTGTTTCAGGTGTATTAAAATCAGTAGTGTAAACTAAACCATCTTCTCTTACAGTTATAGTTGCAGGAACTTTTTTTGTTGAATCCTTAATTAAAGAACCTTCTATTTCAAAGGTACCTGGTTTAGTATACTTATCCTTTGAAATATATGGCCAAGTAACTTCTTCAAAGCCATTACTTTCATCTACATAAGTAACTTTAACTCTAGTAGGAAGTTCCGGTTTAACTCCAACTAAAGAGTTCACCTCAACAGGTTCAACAGACTTTACTTCTTTACTTTCACAGTCAATTATAGAACCTAAAGGACCAGATTTTACATATTGAACATAGGAAGGGGTGCTTCCATACCAAGTTTTAAATCCAATTCCATATCCTTGATTTATTGGCATTCCATCAAGATTAACTTCTTCATCAAATATTGTTTCACTATCAAGAATCATTTTTATATGATTACCTTCATATCTTACTTGAAGTTTATATTCTTCTCCAGCAGTTAATTTAGGACCAGTAAAGTCTTTACCTCCATTTTTAGTAGAAATTCTCCAATTGCTATTTAAATCATAACCAAGCATTAAATAATTTTCTTCAGAAGGTCTAACCACTATTCCAAATCTAGCATCCTTACCAACTTTAAACACCATTTCTGCTTCGCCATCTACTAACATTGGAGCATTTGGGTCATAAATAGTGTAATTATTACCACCAGAACTATCTCTTTTGAATTCTAACCAACCATCATTAGAAATAGCAGTTCCTTTTCCTTCAAAAGTTTTCCAGTCTATATTTTCTGTGCCATCAAAAATTATTGTATAAGGATCACAGTTTAAAGTCTCAGTTTGTGCTAAATTTTCATTAGCATTAGCAAAAACAGGAGTAGTCACAGAAGCTACTTGAGTAATAACTACAGCTGCTGCTACTATCATGGCTAATTTTTTACTCATAGGTTTTGAATTTTTACCCATTAAAGTTTCCCCCTTTATTTTCATCGAATAATTCTGTAAATTCTTATTTAAATGTTTACATATTAATCATAATATTTTTTTGTAAAAAACAATATGGATTTTATTTACATATTAATGTAAAATTTTGTATTGAAAAATTAAAATGTAATTTAATTGAAAGGGGCTGTCGCACTAAATAATTAGTGAACAGCTCCTTTTTTC
>NZ_WHJC01000177.1 GCF_009295725.1 Clostridium tarantellae | reverse complement strand
TAAATAGACTATGTATTGTATTCTAATTTTTTAATTATATATGTTTTATTTTATATAATATGTATTTATAATAATCATTAAAAAAAACTATGAAATTAAATTTGAATTTCATAGTTTTTTTATTTCTATTTTAATCTGTTATTTAAACGAAATCAAAAAAACATATTAAACTATATTATGGCTTTTACTATATTAAAAATATTAACTAAAATCATTAATATCAATATAATATCAAATAGCTTAACTATATTTTCTGAAGAAATTTTCTTATTTACACTTGAACCAACTATTCCTCCAACTACACCACCAACTATCATATAAGGTAATACACTTAAATTCATACCTACAAATCCTGAAGTTATTGCAATATTTATTAGTTTAGCACTTTGAGAAAATAATATCATAACTATGGAATTTCTTACACAAGATTTAGTATCCATAGAAAAAAATATAGTTAAAACCGCCACATTAAGAGGACCTCCTCCTATGCCTAAAAATGCTGAAATCATACCTAGTAATAAACCAATTAATATACACATTATAAAATTTTTAACATTATATGTACGCAATTTTTCTTTATTTCTCATGTAATAAAGAACGAAAATAAGCACTATAGCTAATATAATAGATTGTATAAATTCTACCATGGATTTATTAGAAAAACTTCTAACAGCATATTTAAAAATATCACTTCCAAATATTCCACCTATAATTGAACCAATAATTAATAAGCTTGTTGTTCTAACCTCATATTTTCCCTTATTGACTAATTGCTTTATAGTTGAAACTATAGACATTGTTAATACTGTTGATGAAGATAAAACTCCTATAGTACTTATAGAGAACGTTCCTATACTTATTAAAATAGGAGAAATTATAAAACCTCCTCCTATACCAGCTATTGCTCCTATACATGTAGCCAAAAAACCTACAAAAAAATATAAAATTACCATACAAAAATCACTTCCTTAGATTTTTAAATAGTAACATAGCTAACCATTATATTATAAACTATAGATAGTTATAGGTAAACGTTTTAAAATTTGTTAATTAAATATAAAGAGGTGTTTCAAATTTCTTGGAACTCCTCTTTTTTATACTATTTATTTATAAACTCTAAACTACCATATACTATTTTCTTGAAGTAATCCTGAAATACCCTTAAACCATTCGTTAGTATCTGCTTTACTGGTAAAGAACTCATTTCTACGTTTCATAAGCTCAAGATTATATTTTAATAATTCTTCACATCTTGAAAGATATAAATTACAATCATCTAATCTATTCCAATTTGCATAGTTATCTGATTTTTTTAAATCATAAGAAGAATAAACACTTTCACGATTAGATATTAAAAGTTTTCTAAGTTCCATATACTGTGATTCTAATATTAACCATTTATTTATATTAGATTGCTGTAACGGCTCATTTTCAATAAATAAACTTGAAAACATAATTAATTTAGTATATAAATGATTAAAATTAAAAGCATCATCATCTAATAAAAGTCTTTCATCATCAAAATCTAAAGCTAAATTCCAAGAAAATCTTTGTGAATCATTAAAGAAAAGAACTATTTCTGAATTAGATTTAATAGCATCTTCTAAAATGATTTTACTCAGTTCCCTAATTTCATTATAACTTTTCTTAGTATTTTTTCTAATTAAAAGATAATCATCTTTTTTTACATCAAAATTATTATCATCTTCAAATACATCTTTTGCAGATTTTCGTAACTCTTCAACTAATTTCAAAAAGTTTTCATACTCAATTAAAAAACAGTTTTTCACAGCTTCATTCATTATAAAAACACTCCTTTTAAAATTCAATTAATATTTACAAAAACTAAAATAAAAGCAATACTATACGGTAAAATAATAACTATTTATTATTCCTGTAACAAAATTTCTATAATATTACTACATATATTAGTACTACAAATGATATTTTCATACAAACAGTTAAATCAGCTATTGTGTAACAAAACTACACTATAACTGACTAACTTTCTCAAATATCCTTTTAAGTAAATTCTCTCTATAATTTCTATTTATATGAAAATATTATTTAATTTATTATATCACAAATTAATAAATTAAATAAGATTAAAAAAGATTCAGCATATGATTTTACTGAATCTTTTAAAATAAACTCTATATTAATTTATTATAAAACCTACATAATCTTTAGTTTTTTTATCATTACTTTTAAAATAAGCATATTATATTGCATTAAAGATTTATAATTAATCATTTTATCAACAATTAAGGAGGATTAAAATGTATTGTGTCTGCTCTAATAAAAATAACTATGAAGTTATATCTTTATGTGATTTAAAAAAGTTTACAGCTGAAAATGGACCTTTTAATAATTCTGCATGGATTGAAAGTTCAGTTGGAGATGTTTTAATATTAGATTGTAATAAACCTAACATTGAAAAAATTGAAAAAGTTTTTGTAACTGTAAATATTACTACCACTAAAATTATACAAACTCCTATAAGCTCTACTCTAAATTCAGAAGGTATTATTTTAACAGGAAAAAAACTTTTAATTGATGGATTCATTTGTTCAAAAATTGTTTATACTTCTTTAACTAAAGAACAATCTGTTTATAGCTCTGATTTTACCATTCCATTTTGTACTTATATTGTTTTAGAAAAAAACACTAATACTTTTAATGATAAATATTGTATAAAAATCTGTATTGAAGATGTATTCTTATCTATTATAGATTGTAAAACTATTTTTCAAAATGTAACACTATTCTTATTAGCTAAAAAAACTTTTTTAACTTGTCCAAATATACAACCATCAAAAGAAAATTGTAGTATTACTAATATACAACAACCACCACCTCCTCCTCCACCTGACACTCTTATAAATAATATAATACTAAATGATTTAAATGATGACTCAGTTATAATAATTAGTTTTAATAAAGTTAATATGACAATATTAGTTGATTCCACAGGAAGAGTAACAGATATAAATGGAGGATTAAATTACTTTAGGTTTACCTTATATAAACCTGATGGATTAACTGAAAAAATTACTAATAAATTAGTAGGAAATTCTAATGGTATGAATTTTTCAAATAATATTTCAAATACAAAATTTCAAAATGGTGATATTATAAAATTACAATATGAAGAAAATTCTAAAGTTATAATAACTAATTTCCCTAATACATCTACTCCAATATATATACCTAAAAATACTGAGGAAAGTTTTGTCATTACCAAAAATGGTTTAGTTGCATATATTCCAACAACAACCATACCAACAATCACCATTCCAACAATTACTACACCAATAGTTACTTTATCAAATGAGATATTAATTGTTAACTCTAATAATACTCAAGTTTCAAAAGTAGGTTTCGATATGACTAATAACAGACTCTTAGTAACTTCTTTTGGTACACAAATAGTTAATCCAGATAATAGAGCTATGATTTTATTTTATTTAAGAGACAGCTCTACAGGGGCTATAAAGTATTCTTCCTTTATTTCTTCTAATCAAAATGCATCTCAATTTGTAGCTGATTTAAATCATAAAATTTTTAATTTAAATGATTTTATTGAATTAGGTGTGTATAGTGTGGAAACTGCTAAAGTAACTAACTTTCCAATGCAAGGAACTACTCATACTGTCGATACAACCACTCAATTTGAAAAAACTTCAACAGAATTCTTTCAAATAACCTCCACTAAACTTCAGGCAATAAGCCCTCAAGTTTTATCACCCCCATCAAAATTACCAAATAACATAGAATATGTATTCACTACAAGCCTTGGTATTTTTGATATATTTTTTAATACTTTAAGTAAAACTTTATATGCTAATTTAACTCCTAGTGGTTTATCTTCAGGACCATTTACTCTTAAATTAATTGATAAAGATCAAACAACAATAGTTGAAAAAAACATTAACCCTAGTGATAGAGATGTTGCCCCTTTTATTTATGAAATTTCTAACTTATTCTTTGATTTTCATCAAGTGTTAGAATTAACGTTTGATTCTTCTAAAACCGAAATAATAGTTCATGACATTCCCAAAAAAGGAGACATATATGTATCTAGTAATGATACTGAATATTTTGAAATCACTCCAAGTGGTTTAGTACCATACACTCCACCTCCACCTCTTAATACACTTCCAAATGAAATATTAATTATTAACTCTAATAATATTCAAGTTTCAAAAGTAGGTTTTGATATGACTAATAACAGACTCTTAGTAACTTCTTTTGGTGCACAAATAGTTAATCTAGATAATAGAGCTATGATTTTATTTTACTTAAGAGACGGATCTACAGGGGCTATAAAACATTCTTCCTTTATTCCTTCTAATCAAAATGCATCTCAATTTGTAGCTGATTTAAATCATAAAATTTTTAATTTAAATGATTTTATTGAGTTAGGTGTTTATAATGTGGGAACTGCTAAAGTAACTAACTTCCCAATGCAAGGAGCTACTCATATTATTGATACAACCACTCAAATTGAAAAAACTTCAACAGAATTCTTTCAAATAACCTCCACTAAACTCCAATCAATAAACCCTCAAACCTTACCAAACCCATCAAAGTTACAAAATAACATAGAATATGTATTCACTACAAGCCTTGGTATTTTTGATATATTTTTTAACACTTTAAGTAAAACTTTATATGCTAATTTAACTCCTAGTGGTTTATCTCCTGGTACTTTTTCTCTGAAATTAATTGATAAAAACCAAAAAAC
Organism: Clostridium tarantellae; assembly: GCF_009295725.1. Lineage (GTDB taxonomy): Bacteria > Bacillota > Clostridia > Clostridiales > Clostridiaceae > Sarcina > Sarcina tarantellae. The sequence goes on along the minus strand of NZ_WHJC01000177.1, from coordinate 2,305 downwards.
TATTATTGAAAAAAATATTGCTCCTAGTGATACAGATGTTGTACCTTTTATTTATAAAATTTCTAACTTATTCTTTGAGTTTAACCAAGTATTAGAATTAAAGTTTGACTCCTCTAAAACTGAAATAATAGTTAATGATATTCCAAACAAAGGAGACATATATGTATCTAGTGCTGATACTGAATATTTTGAAATCACACCAACTGGGTTAACACTTTATAAACCTTCGCCTATAACACTATAAATCATTATCCATTTTTCAAAATTTTCATATAATATCCTATATTTAATTTAATAAGTTTGTTATTTTCAAAAATATACAAACAAGGAGGTCTAAAATGTATTGTAACTGCTCTAATAAGAACAACTATGAAGTTATTTCTTTATGTGATATTAAAAATTTTTCTCATAAAAATGGACCTTTTAATAATAAAGCTTGGTCTCAAATTTCCATTACAGATATTTTAATATTAGATTGTAAAAAACCTAACATTGAAAAAATTGAAAAGATATATGTAGACATAAAAATTACTTCTAATAAAATCATAGAAACTCCTGTAAGTCCTGTTCCCAATTCAGAAGGCATGACTTTAACAGGAAAAAAACTTTTAATTGATGGATTTATTTGTGTAAAAATTATTTACACTTCTCTAACTAAAGAACAATCTGTTTATAGCTCTAACTTTACCGTTCCATTTTGTACTTATATTATTTTAGAAAGAAATGTAGACCCTTTTAATGATAAATATTGTATAAAGACTTGTATTGAAGATGTATTCTTATCACTTATAGACTGTAAAACCATTTTTCAAAATATAACATTATTTTTACTAGCAGAAAAAACTTCTTTAACCTGTGCTAATCCTCAACCACCAAAAGAAAATTGTACCATTACTAATATACCACCACCACCTCCTCCACCTAACACTCTTATAAATAATATAATTCTAAATGATTTAAATGATGATGCAGTAATAACTATTACCTTTGATAATGTCGATATGAGAATAGTAGTTAATTCTACGGGAAGAACAACTGATCCAGCTGGTGGAAATGCTTATTTTAAATTTACTTTATTACAATCTGATGGAATAACAGAAAAAATCACCAAATCAATAGGAGGGAATGAAAGCGGTATGGATTTTCTAAATAATATTTCAAATACAAATTTCCAAGAAGGCGATATTGTAAACTTACAATCCCAATCACCTGATAAAGTTATAATAACTAACTTTCCAGACTCAAGCACACCAAGGTATGTTTTATCTAAAAATCAGATAAGCTTTAAAATTACCCAAAATAAATTAAATTATTATATCCCAAATGAAATAATATTTTTCAATAATAATAATGATATAGCAAAAATAAGTTTCAATACTACTAATAATACATTAACAGTAACCTCTACAAATAATCAATTTAGTGATCCTAAAAATAGATCTATGATTTTATTAAAATTAAGAGATGGAAATAATTTAAACACTATAAAATTTCATTCTCTTATTCCTTCTAATACCAATGCCAATAAGTTTGTAATGGATTTAAACAATACAGGTTTTAACTTAAATGATGTTATAGAAATAACTACTTATTCTCCTAGAACCGCTAAAATAACTAATTTTTCAGCTCAAGGTCAAACTTATATTCTTGATTATGGAACTACTCCTGATCATACTTTAACTGAATTCTTTAAAATAACCTCCACAGGTCTACAATCAACAGCTCCTTTACCATTACCATCTACTACTCAATTGCCAAATATTATATCTGTAAAGCTTAATGCTGATCCTAACATTATTATGTTTTCTATAGTATTCAATACTTTAGATAAAATAATATTCATTGAATCTACTACTGATTATACTCCCCCAACACCGGGCACATTCTTTAATGTAAAATTACTTGATTCAAATGGAAATACCATTACAGAAGTACCTTTTGATGGTGGAACACGTGTAGACTCTTATCAATTAACAACTGTATTTTTTAAGTTTGGTTATATTCTAGAACTTACCTATTCAAATGCATATAAACAATTTATAGAAATTTCTAACTTCCCAACTCAAGGTAATACTCATAGACCTAATACTAACGAAGAGTACTATAAAATCACCTCAACTGGCTTAAAAGCTCATACTCCATAAAAATTTTCAAAATATAATTTTTTAATAAAACAAAAAGGGGCTGTCGCATTAGCGGATAAAAAAATCCGCTAGCGATAGCTCCTTTTCTATATTTTTTAAAATAATTTTATATATTTCAACTATAGTTAAAATATATCTAAAAATAGACGCACTCAAATAAG
>NZ_WHJC01000176.1 GCF_009295725.1 Clostridium tarantellae | reverse complement strand
TTTTAATTAAAATACTTTTTAATTAAATAAAGAATTTTTATAGAAAAAGATGATTTATTTTTGACAATAAATCATCTTTTAAAGTTAGTTTTATAAGTTTTTTTTATAAAAAAGTTCACCAATTTTATTTTCATTTATTCCAGCAAGAATACCACACTCTTCAAATCCTTTTGAAAGATGCCATTTTTGAGAATTTAAATTATTAGTCATAGTAGAGCTTAAAAGTATAGTTTGTCCAGAATCTTTTAAGTATTCTTCAAGAAATTTAAGAAGACTATGAGCTACTCCTAATTTTCTATAATTTTCTTTTATAACTATATAGCTGATAAAAGGCAAATGAGTCCAAAGATACTCTATTTTTAAACAACCTATTATATCATTGTCATACTCTACTACAATAACTTCATTTGATTTAATTTTATTTAATATTTTTTCAGTATTTCTATGCAAATCTAATTCAACACAAGAGTTTAAATCTTCTTTTCTTGCAAATCTAAAATTCATTATTGTCCCTCCATAGTATATATTTAATTTCAATTATATTACAATTTTCTTTGGAATTAAATAATAGAATAATTTTTTTTCAACTTACAATCATATATATAAATAATAATGGTTATGATAGATAATTATTAAGAGGTAATGTCTATCATAACCATTGTTAGTAACGTAATAATTAATATTCATAATTTTATAAAATATAGCCAATACTTCTAATGTTATAGTTAATGAAGTATTATTTATCTTTTAAATAATATCTTATTGTTAATGAATGTTCTGAATTTTCACATGATTCATCTACACAAAAATCATCCTCAGTCATTAAACGTTTCATTAAATTACACACATCATTAATTTTATCTTGTAAGTTAAAAGTATTTATTATTTCATCAGATGATAAGTCCATATATGGAATTCCACTTGTTTTAGCGGTTATAAATTTTTCTTTAATATCTTTATATATGTTGTCTGTAATATTCATGAAATCCCCCCTTTAAATAATTCATAAATTTTAGAAAACGTATTCTTTGATGAGTTACACAAAACAAAGCAAACTTTTAAAAGTGTAATTTAATTATATCATATAATTACATAAAAGTTAAATATTTTAAAGTGATTTAAAAAATAAAACTTAAAAAATTACATTTATTGTATTATTAAGATTTTATTAGATATTTTAAATAGAAGTTTATTTGTAAATAATTAAAAAAATAATTAAAAAATAGTAATAAAAAAGTAATATTATACAACTTTAAAATAATATTTAACATGTGTTATAATTTTTTTAAAAGTTTACAAAGGATATGGAGGGGGATTAAGTTGAAAAAATATATTGAGTTTATAGATGTTAAAAAGATTTATGGTTCTGGTGAAGCACAAATTAAAGCTCTAGATGGTGTGAATTTTTCTATAGATAAAGGAGAATTTGTAGTTGTGGCTGGTGCAAGTGGTGCAGGAAAAAGTACTATATTAAATATGCTAGGAGGTATGGATTCCCCTAGTAGTGGAAAAATATATGTCAATGGAAATGAGGTAAGTATCTTTAATGAAAAACAATTAACTACATATAGAAGAGATGATATTGGATTTGTTTTTCAGTTTTATAATTTAGTTCAAAATCTTACTGCTAAAGAAAATGTAGAGCTAGCAACTCAAATTTGTAAAAATCCTTTAAATATAGATGAGGTGTTAGAGGCCGTAGGACTTGCACATAGGAAGAAAAATTTTCCGTCTCAATTATCTGGTGGAGAACAACAAAGAGTTGCTATTGCTCGTGCTTTAGCTAAAAATCCAAAACTATTATTATGTGATGAACCTACAGGGGCATTAGATTATAATACGGGAAAATCTATATTAAAATTATTACAGGATACATGTAAAGAAATGGGGATGACAGTAATAATTATAACTCATAATCTTGCTATTACTCCTATGGGAAATAAGGTTATTAGTGTAAAAAATGGTAAGGTTCATAGTGTTACTTTAAATGAAAATCCAATGTCAGTAGAAAGGATTGAGTGGTAATTATGAAAAATGCTTTATTAAAGGACACCTTTAGAGAAATTAAAAAGTCCTTTGGTAGGTTTATGTCCATATTTATTATAGTAACATTAGGAGTAGCTTTTTTTTCAGGAATAAAAGTAGCAGCACCGGATATGTTAAATACAGCTGATACTTATTTTGATAATTATAAATTTATGGATGTTAAGTTGGTTTCTACCTTAGGATTTTCACAAGAAGATATTGATTTCATAAAAAATGTTCCACAAATAAAGGGTATATTTGCAACACATTCTATGGAGGCTATTACTAAAATTAATAATAAAGAAATGGTTGTAAAGATAGAAGGCATTCCTTTAGGAGACAATTTAAATAATGATGAAAATTATTTAAATAGAGTAAATTTAATTAAAGGAAGATATCCAGAAAAGGAAGATGAATGTTTAATTGAAGCTCCATACATTGTTGAAGGTGATTCAGCATTTAAAATAGGAGATACTATAAAACTTAATTCTGGAACAGATAAAAGTATTACTGATAATTTAAAATTAAATGAATATAAAATAGTAGGAATTGTTCAAAGTCCTAATTATATATCAGCAGAAAAAGGAAGCAGTGCTATTGGTAACGGTAGAATAAGTAAATATGTAATGATTCCTGAAGAAGATTTTAAAATGGATGCTTATACAGAAGTATATTTAACAGTTAAAGATGCTGATAGTAAATCAACCTATAAAGATAGTTATTTTGACATAATAAATCCTGTTAAAAGTTCTTTACAAAAAATTGGTGATGAAAGAAGTATCATTAGGTATGAGCAAATATTAAAAGATGCTAATGAAGAACTTCAAAGGGGAAATAAAGAATTAGCTGATAATAAGTTAAAAGCTGAGGAAGAATTTAAAAAAGCAGAAGCAAAGATATCTGAAGGAAAAGATAAGATTTTAAAAGGTGAAAAAGAATTAAATTTAAAAGAAAAAGAATTTAATTCCAATATGGAAAATGTAACTACTAAATTATCTCAAGGAGAAGAAAAACTAATACAGGGAGAAAAAGAATATAATTATAAATTAAATCAATTTAATGATAATAAGGGTACTATAGAAAATACTATAAAAAATACAGAAGAAGATGTATTAAAAATAGAAAAAAATTTAATAGTTAAACAAAATAAAATTAATGATCTTAAGGTGCAATTAAATTCATCAGATATTTCAGATGCAGAAAAAAATATTTTAAAAGAAGAACTTAAAAAAGAAGAAAATGAACTACATGCACTTAAAGCATTAATAAATAAAAATAAAGAAGAAATGCAATATAAAAAGAATATGTTGATTGTAGGCTCAGAACAATTACAAAAAATTAAAGATACAATAGATAGTTCAAAAAAAGAAATAAAAAATCAAAAAGCTAATATTGAAGAAGGAAAGAAAAAAGCAATCAATGAATTTAATAAAGCTAAATATGAAATTTCAAAGGGAAAAGAGGAAATTAAAAAAGCAGAAGAAGAATTAGTTAAAAGAAAAAAAGAAGCAGAAGAAGAAATAAAAAAAGCAGAAGAAAAAATAAATGATGCTGAAAATAAAATTAAAGATATTCCAGAAGGTAAATGGTATGTTTTAGATAGAAATTCTAATTATGGTTATGTAGGATATAAACAAGCAGCAGATACAGTTAATGCTATTGCAAAAGTGTTTCCAATATTTTTCTTTTTGGTAGCAGCCTTAATTTGTTCAACTACTATGACTAGAATGGTAGATGAAAATAGAATCAATATAGGAACTTTAAAAGCTTTAGGATATGGAAAATTTAATATTGCAAGTAAATATATTCTTTATGCAGTTATAGCTAGTTTTGGGGGGAGCATTTTAGGAGTAACTATTGGCTTTACCATATTTCCAGTAGTCATATTTAAGGCTTATAGCATGATGTATGCATTACCTAAATTAATATTAAGTTTTAATTTATTTTTAGCATTAATAGGAACTTTAATAGCAGTTCTTGTTACAACCTTAGCAGCATTTTTTGCTTGTAATAGTGAATTAAAGGAAGTTCCAGCTATGCTTATGAGACCTAAAGCGCCTAAAGAAGGTAAAAGAATATTTTTAGAAAGAATAGATTTTATTTGGAAGAGACTAAACTTCATTGAAAAGGTAACAGCAAGAAATTTATTTAGATATAAAAAGCGTTTCTTTATGACTGTTTTAGGAATTGCAGGATGTACAGCTTTATTAGTTACTGGATTTGGAATAAGAGATTCTATAAGTTCTATGGAAACAAAGCAATTTGGGGATATATTTAATTATGATGTAACTATATCATTAAATAAAAAAGTTGAATTAAATAAAAACTCTCAAATATTTAAAGAAATTAATAATGATAAAAGATTATTAGATAGTATGATAATAAGTAGTAAAAATACAAAAGCGTATGCTAATGACATTAAAAAGGATGTAAATATAATAGTTCCTGAAGATATTAATAAATTAAAAGAATTTATTAAATTAAGAAATAGGACAAATAAGGATATATTAAATATTTCATCAAAGGGTGTTATAATAAGTGAAAAACTTAGTAAGTTATTAAAGGTAAAGGTTGGAGAAACTATTGAAATAGAAAATAATGATGGAAAAAGAGTAAAAGCAATTGTAGATGGAATAACTGAAAATTATGTATCTCACTTTATTTATATGAGTAAAGAAGTATATGAAAAAACTTATGGAGGAAAGTTGGAGTTTAATCAGATTTTATCTAAATGTGATGGTAATTCAAAAGCATTGCAAGAAGAGTTAAGCTTAGACCTTATGAGTAGAGGTGGTGTTTCATCCGTATCCTTTAATTCATCAGAAAATAGTAGTTTTAGTAGTATGCTTGAAAATTTAAATTATGTAGTAATATTAATAATAATATCAGCAGGAGCTTTAGCATTTGTAGTTTTATACAATCTTAATAATGTTAATATAAGTGAAAGATTACGTGAAATTGCTACAATAAAAGTACTTGGATTTTATGATAAAGAAGTATCAGCATATGTATATAGAGAAAATATTATATTAACAATTATAGGTACGCTTTTAGGTTTATTTTTAGGAATATTTTTGCATAGATTTATTATGTTAACAGCAGAACTTGAAAATATTATGTTTGGAAGGGATATAAGACTTATAAGCTTTATATATTCAGCTTTAATAACAATTATTTTTGCATTTCTAGTAAATTTTGTGATGTATTTCAAATTGAAAAAAATAAATATGGTTGAATCTTTAAAATCTGTTGACTAAAGCACTTAAGGAACTGAGATTATAACTCATGTTCCTTAAGTTTTTCTTTTAATATAATAATTTCTTCATTTAATAAATGAATTTCTTCATTTTTTTCTTTAATAATATTTTCATAAGAATCTTCAATAGAAATTAAATTTTTATTTAATAAATTTATAAGTGAAGCCATTTCATCCGCACTTCCAGATATTCGATTAAATAAAAGTAAATTAGCCTCAAGTAATTTGGGAATTTCTTTATGTGTATAACGTAACTGATGATCAATTTCTCCATAAGCTTCTTCAAAGATAGTTCTTACTTGAATTTCAGCAATAACTTTTTGATTAGTAGGATAAAATTCAATAAGGTAATGAACAGAGCGATATCCTGATTTTCTTGATTGGACTTTAATGTCTAATTCTTCAAAACGTTCAGTAACGTCACCATCTCTAACATTAGCGGTTATTTCTATTACTTTCCAAGTGTTTAGAATAAATTCATGAATATCTTCCCAATCTTCTTTAAAAATATGAATAGCTCTTATTCCTATTAAATCATTAATTTCTTCTTTGTAATTATCAACAGTAAATTTAAAATTTTCTCCATACTTTTCTTTTCTATCAGGAGTTTTTCTAATTAATTTTTCTATTAATCTATCAGGATTTTTACATCTAGCTTTTACCGTGTGAATTTTATTGTGAGTTCTAAGAATATTAGCTATAAAATCAGCTTGATTTTCATAATTATCCTTAAGACTATAAAAATCTTTATAAATTTCATATAAGTTATCCCAATCAATATTATATTCTTTAATATTTTTATATACGTGAGGATATTTACTTAAAAAAGTATTTTTATTTAAATTGGAATTCATAATAAAATATTGCTAAAAAATTATAAAGTAAATATTTAGCAACATTGCACCTCCTTTATTATAAATTTATGCTAGATTCTTCTTCAGATTTATTATATTTTAATTTTTTAAGTTCAATATAAAAGTTTGCTTTAGTTGTGAATATATAGGGATATAAAAATATGGAACCTACAAACCATGTAAATACATTTGCAATACTCCATCCAATAAAGCTTAAATTTAAAATTAATAACGTTATTAGATTTCCTTTCATTAAAAAAAAGCTTTTTTTAATGACTTCTATAATATTTATTTTAGGATTATCCACTAATATAAATGGAATTTGAGAAGTATATAGTTCTACTATTATAAAAAGTAATAAAACTAAAATAGTTAATATGTACATAAGAATAATATTTCCATAAACAGTTAATCCTATTACCATTAAAAATAATGGTATAAATAAAAGCATTTTTAATAGATTAAATAATATAAATTTAAAATAAATTCTAGGAGAAACTAGTAAATTAGAAAATTTAATTTTTTTTTCTTTAGTTAATGTTAAATATAAAAATGATTGAGTTAAAAGAGAATAAATATTAATTAAAGTAGTTATACAAAGTGAAAAAACTAAAATAGTAATAGTGTTCATATTAATAGTATTTAATTCAATATTAGGTATCATAAAACTTTGAATAATGATACTTATAATACTCAATATTAAAGTTGCTAAAGCTGCATTGCTCCAATTTCCACGTAATTGGTCTTTAGCTTTTGTTTTTAATTCTGCTCTGCTTAACATAAAATAGCCTCCTTTATTATTATATAATAATTAGTCGGTTGCGGAATTCCGCAACCATTAATTCACCTAACTTTTTTGAAGTTAAGTTTTTATATTTTCCTCCAGTATGGCACAATATAAATAACAAGAAATAAAAACACCAACAGGAGGTAAATAAC
>NZ_WHJC01000175.1 GCF_009295725.1 Clostridium tarantellae | reverse complement strand
CTATTATATAAATTTAAAGGAGACATTATGGTAAAACAAAAAAAAGCTAATACTTTTAAAAATAAAAAATATATTATTGGTGCCATATTAATAGCACTTTTAATCCTATTATCATCTATTGGTTTTTGGGTTTACAAATACTATAAAGAGTCTTATGATAATTCAGGGAAAATAGGAAAAGTAAATATGGTAGATAAAAATATTAATTTTACAGAAGCTAAGGGAATTACAAATGTTTTATTGTTAAGTAGTGATGCAAGACCTGGTGAAACTGAATCTAGATCTGATTCTATAATGATTTTAACAATAGATAATATAAATAAAAAGTTAAAAGTTACTTCTCTTATGAGAGATATGTTAGTAGAAATTAATGGACATGGTGAAGAAAAATTAAATCATGCTTTTGCTTATGGTGGACCTAGTAAAACTATAGAAACTATCCAAAATAACTTTGGGATAAAAATAGATAATTATATTATAGTTGACTTTAATGCTTTTAGACATGTTATTGATTCAATAGACGGCGTAGAAGTAGATATTAAAGATTATGAATTAAAAGAACTTAATAAATATATACTAGATGGTGGTGGTTCACAAAAAGATTTATTGCCAAATCCAGGAGTATATAATCTTAATGGTTACCAAGCATTATCCTATGCAAGAATTCGTAAAGTAGGAAATGGTGAATTTGAAAGAACTGAAAGACAAAGAGAACTTCTTCAAATAATAGCTAATAAAATGCAAAATATTTCCACTGTTAAATTTGTGTCTTTATTAAATGAATTATTTCCCTATGTAAAAACTAATATGGGAATTGGCACTGCTATAGATTATGCATTAACAGCAATGAAAATAGCAAATAGTAATACTTTTGAAATAGAACAATTTAGAGTTCCTTTAGATAGTATTTCTAAAGGTGGTATAGTTAGTAATGAAAAAGGTTGGGTTTTTGTTATAGACAAAGCTGAAACTGCTAAAGCTTTACAAGAATTTATTTTTAATAATAATAAAAGTTATGTTCCTGATACTAGTAACTTTAATAATATTGTTGAAAAATACTTTAAAGATTATAATATAACTGATGATAAAACACATCCAGATTATGAACCAAATTATAGCCGAAATTCTTATAAATCTGATAAAAATAATTTAGATAAAGTTAATTCAACTAATAAATCAACAAATAATAAAAAAAATACAAATAATATATCAAAACCAAATAATAATAAACCAAATATAAATTCAAATAACAATACTTCAAAACCTACTGAAGATAATAATATATCAAAACCAAATGATACAGTAAAACCAGATAAACCTATAGTTCCTGAAGTTCCAACACCTCAACCTGATAGCAAACCGGAATCTGGTTCAAATACAAATGAAACTCCTCAGGTACATCCTAATCCTGATAATCCAGGAGAAAATCATAAAAATTAAAAATAAAAGAGCTATGATAGTTAAAAATCATAGCTCTTTTATTTTAATTATAATATTTTTTTATTATCTTTCTCATATCACCTATCATATAAAGAGATCCACTTATTAAAAGCATATCTTCATTACCTAATAAATTAATTCCCTTTTTTAAAGCTTCTTCATATTGCTCAATAGCAAAACATTTTTTATTTTTACTTAGAATTTTATTATATAAGCTGTTTATATTTTCTGCTCTATGATTATGGGGTTCTGTAACTATTATATTAGAACTATATTTAATAATCTCATTTACCATTTCATCTACTTGTTTATCTCCAAGCATTCCTATAATAAGATTTAATTTATTGTAATTAAAATATTTTGATAAACTATTGCTTAACTTTTTTATTCCATCAATATTATGAGCTCCATCTATTACTATTAATGGATCTTTACTTAAAACCTCCATTCTTCCAATCCACTTAACTTTTCTTATACCATTTATTATTGAATTATCATCAACATTTAACCCTAAATTTCTTAAAGTCATTATTGCCGTTACTGCAACTAAACAATTATTTATTTGATGTTCTCCTAATAATGGTAAATTTAAATTAAATTTTTCTTCTAATATATTTATAGTTATTTCTTGAATAAAACTATCTTTATTTATTGATAAAGATTTCAAACTATTTTCTGAAACTAAATATAGATTACTCTTAGTATCAATACATTTTTTATTAATTATTTCAAATACATTATCTTGCTGTGGATAAGATACCACCATACATCCTCTTTTTATTATGCCACATTTTTCAAAAGTAATTTCTTCTATTGTATTACCTAAAATATTCATATGATCATAACTTATAGATGTTAAAACTACTAATAATGGATTAATAACATTAGTTGCATCTAGTCTACCACCTAGTCCTACTTCTATAATTGCATAATCAACATTTTCTTTAGCAAAGTAATAAAACATTATAGCAGTTATAATTTCAAATTGCGTAGGATTATCATATCCTAATTTGATTACTTTATCTATAACATTTTTTACTTTCTCTAAAGCATCAATCAAATCATCTTTAGAAATATTTTTATTATTAATTTGAATTCTTTCTTCAAAGAACTCTATATAAGGAGATGTATACATTCCAACTTTGTATCCTGCTTCTTTTAATATAGAAGCAATCATAGCTGTAGTTGAACCTTTTCCATTAGTACCTCCAACATGAATACATTTTATTTTTTTTTGGGGATTATCTAATAATTCAAGTATTTTTTCAATTCTCTCCAGCCCAAAATTCATACCAAATTTTGATGTATTTTCTATATAAGCTATAGCTTCATTATAATTCATACTATTTCCTCCTAAATACTGATTTTTATAATAAACTGTTATTTAAAAAAATTCTTTTTTCTTAACTAAAAACCTATTACAACCATTAATTATTTAACATAACTTTAATTTTTAGTGTAATATATATTCATATACTTAAGGACTTCTTAGAAAAATAAATCTAAGAAGTCCTTATTTTTTAAATTATTTTATTTTAAAGCTTTTAATCTCTCTAAAACTGCCTCTAGCATTTCTCTATATTTTATACCTTTAGCTTTTTCTTCTTCAACAACAGCTGTTGGTGCTTTACTTACAAATCTTTCATTTGAAAGTTTTTTATCAACTCTATCTATTTCAGATTCAAGCTTAATTTTTTCTTTATTTAATCTCTCTAACTCTTTTTCTCTATCAACAAGATCAAGTAATGGTAAGAATAATTCTCCACCCTTTACAACTACTGAAACTACATTTTCTGGAACTTCATTTTTGTTTTCTATAAATACAACTTCTGAAGCTGAAGCAAGCTTTTCTAAATATGCAGCACCATTAATAAATGCATCTTTAGCCTCTTCTGAAGCATGAGCTATTAACTTAGCTTTTCTTGAAGGCGGAACATTCATTCCAGCTCTTAAATTTCTTAAAGATTTTATAGCTTCCATAATAAATGACATATCTTTTTCAGCTTTTTCATTATGAATTTCTTCATTGTATATTGGCCAGTTTGAAATAGTTATTGATTCAAATTCTGTACTTAAATGAGTATATATTTCTTCTGTAATAAATGGCATTACTGGATGAAGTAATTGTAATCCTGTAGTTAATACTTTATAAAGAACATTAAATACTACACCTTTAGCTTTTTCATCATCACTATATAATACAGGCTTAACTAATTCTATATAATAATCACAGAACTCTGTCCATAGGAAATCATAAACCTTTTGAAGCGCTATTCCAAGTTCATATTTTTCCATATTTTCTGTAACTTCTTTTACTAATGTATTCATTCTTGAAAGAACCCATTTATCAGCTAAGCTATAATCTGTACAATCTTTGTACTTATCCATAATCTCTCTGTCTAAATTCATCATAACAAATCTTGAAGCATTCCATATCTTATTAGCAAAATTTCTAGCTGCTTCAACTCTCTCAGGAATATATCTTATATCATTTCCTGGAGCATTTCCTGTTACCAACATAAATCTTAAAGCATCTGCACCATATTCATCTATAACCTCAAGTGGATCTACTCCATTTCCTAAAGATTTACTCATTTTTCTTCCTTCAGAATCTCTTATAATTCCATGAATTAATATAGTATCAAAAGGAGTTTCTCCCATATTGTGTATTCCTGAGAATATCATTCTTGCAACCCAGAAGAATATAATATCATACCCTGTAACTAATGTAGATGTTGGGTAGAAAAATTCTAAATCATCAGTTCTATCTGGCCAACCTAATGTTGAGAAAGGCCATAAAGCTGAACTAAACCAAGTATCTAAAACATCTTTATCTTGCTCTATATTATGTGAAGTACATTTAGTACATTTAGTTACATCAGTTTCACTTACTATTATTTCTCCACAATCTTGGCAATAAAATACTGGTATTCTATGTCCCCACCATAATTGTCTTGAAATACACCAATCTTGAATATTTTCCATCCAGTTAAAGTATGTCTTTTCAAATCTTTCTGGAACAAATTTAGTTCCTTTATTTCTTACAACTTCTATAGCTGGATCTGCTAGACTTTGCATTTTAACATACCATTGCTTTGATATAATTGGTTCAACAACTGTTGAACATCTATCATGAGTTCCAACATTATGAGTATGTGGTTTTATCTTAACAAGTAATTCTTGTTCTTCTAAATCACTAACTATTTTCTTTCTTGCTTCATATCTATCTAATCCTTGATATTTTCCACCTAAATGATTTATTACCCCACTATCATCCATAACTCTAATTTGAGGTAAATTATGTCTTTGACCAACTTGGAAGTCATTAGGATCATGAGCTGGTGTTATTTTAACTGCTCCTGTTCCAAATTCAACATCAACATAATCATCAGCTATTACTGGTATTTCTCTATCTGTTAAAGGTAATTTTAGCATTTTTCCTACTAAGTGAGCATATCTTTCATCCTTTGGATTAACAGCAACAGCAGTATCTCCTAATAATGTTTCCGGTCTTGTAGTAGCTATTTCTAAGAACTCTTCTGAATGAACTACTGGATATTTTATATACCAGAAATTACCTTCTTTTTCTTCATACTCTATTTCAGCATCTGATAAAGCAGTTTGACACTTTGGACACCAGTTAGTTATTCTATTTCCTTGATATATTAATCCTTCATTATATAACTTAACAAATACATGTCTTACAGCTTTGCTTAATCTTTCATCCATTGTGAAAGCTTCTCTTGTAAAGTCAGCAGAACATCCCATCTTTTTAAGTTGCTTTCTTATTTCTTCTCTATATTGATCAGTCCACTCCCATACTTTTTCTAAGAAAGCTTCTCTTCCCATTTCTTTTTTATAAAGACCTTGCTTTATAAGCTCATTTTCTACTTTAACTTCCGTTGCTATACTTGCATGGTCCTCTCCTGGTAACCATAAAGTACAATACCCTTGCATTCTCTTAAATCTTATAAGCATATCTTGTAAAGTATTGTCAAGTGCATGACCTAAGTGCAATTTACCAGTTATATTTGGTGGTGGCATTATTATTGTATAAGGCTTTTTATTTTTGTCTATTACTGGTGTGAAATACTTCTTATCTTGCCACTCTTTATATAATCTTTCTTCAAACTCTTTTGGATCATATGTTGTAGAAATGTTTTTATTATCTATCATAATTTATACTCCTTATAATTTTTTATTATAATATTTATTATTTGCAATAAAAAAAGCTCTTCATCCATAAAAGGACGAAAGCTCGCGGTACCACCTTTTTTCCCTCAAAACAAGGGCTCTCAAAAACTAACGACTGAAAAAGCCGTCTTTAGTTACTAATCTTTCACTAAAGATCTCAAAAGCTACCTTCAAGATATCAAATATAGGAAATCTTACACCCAAGGATTTCCCTCTCTAAAATATTATTACTATCTTTACTCCTCTTTATCACCGATTTAAAATATTTCATTTTATATTATAATATTTATTATAATATTCTTTGAATTAATGTCAAGTAATTAGTTATATTCTAAAGATTTATTTAATATTTATAAAGTATACATAATTTTTCAAGTTACTATTACAACCTTCAATTAAAAAATTATTCCATTTAACATTGAATATACATTATTAAATTGTCAATAATCATACTATAACAGTATTCTTGGAGGGGTTTCATGAACAATTTTTCGAAAGGAAACGAATTATATAATGTAAAAAATTATGAAGAAGCATTAAATTATTATGAAAAAGCTATTGAAAATAATGAATGCGAATATCATTCTTATTATAATGCAGGAGTATGTTATATAAAATTAAAAGAATATGATAAAGCTATAAATATGATTACTAAAGCCTTAGAACTTAATAATGATTCAAAATATTTTTTTAATTTAGCATACTGTTACTCTATGACTAATAATCAAAAAAAAGCTCTAATATATTTTAATCTATCATGGGCTCTTGATAATAATGATAATGATTGTGAAAAAGCTTTAAAACTTATAACTTCAAAAATTAAAAATAATTAATAAAAAAGTATGATTCTTTTTAAATATTTAGAATCATACTTTTTATTTTAAAATATATATCTATTTCCATTCTCCAATAATATTTTCTGCTTTATGAGTTTCGTTGAAATTTTTACCACCAAAAGAATTTTTTTCATTATAGAAAGTAGTATCTACATTAATCCATTCATTTTTTTCACTTAAATAAACTTCATTCCATGCATGAGGTCCCCACTGTTTACCATTAAAAGCTGTACCAGTAACCAATTTAACCTTTAATCCTACTGCCCTACACATTGCTACGTATAAGCAGGAATAATCAAAACAAACCCCTTCTTTATTTTCAAAAGCAGTTATTGCACCAGATTTTAAATTTTTATTCTCTTTCTCTATTAATTTTGCTTTTTCATCATCATATTTTATATTTTCACCAATCCAAATATATATTTTTTTTGCTTTTTCCTTATCAGTGCTACTTCCCTTAACTAAGTTTTGTGCAAATTCATTTATACTACTATTAGATTTTATTCCTTCTTCTAAAGTAACACCATTATATAAGTTTATTACCGCTAATTTATTTTTGTGATTAGATATTGTTGGTATACTTTTATCCTTAGCAGGATATAGTTTTTCTTCATTTAAAACAATACTAGGTAAATCAGCCTTTGCTATTAAATCATAACTTTTTGAATTTACAATATATTCACTCAATTTGCTTCCTAATATATC
>NZ_WHJC01000174.1 GCF_009295725.1 Clostridium tarantellae | reverse complement strand
CATCTCTTAACTTAGAAAAAATTTCTCCTGTATAAACAATATTTATCTTATCATTCTTTAATAAATTAGGCTTTTTATAATTTTTTATTTTGCTATATGAATTCTTATCATATCCTCTTGTTATTATAAATGTATTTTTATTTTTTATTCCATATTTAGATATAAATTCTTTTCTATTTTCTTCAGTTACAAATATATGTTTATCTCCATTTATAACAACTTTTCTTTCCATATTACCTTCTATTATTTTTCTTAAAAATCCTATATTTTGTCTTGATGGATCTTGTAACCAAGGATCACTCCAATATAAGATCCACGGAACTTCTTTAAATCTCTTTTTTAATTTTAAAGCACAAAGATGACTAGAAGGAGGCTCATGCATAGAAAATATAACATGAAAATTTTCCTTTTCCATAAGCTCCTCAGCATATTTATAAGCTTTAAAACTCCAATAATAATACATATCTGGAAAAACAACTTTATTTTTTATTTTTTTTACTAAATTTATTTTATTATTTCTTGTTTTTATAATCTCTTCATTATTAACCTTATTAACTTTTTTAGGCATTATTTTTTCAAATAATTTTCCACCACTAATAGCATGAACTTTAACTCTATTATCTAACAGCTTATATACTTCTTTATCATAATATATAGATTCTTTAGGAAAATCTACTGTTATTAAATGAAGTTCATTATTATTAATAGAACATAAATTATTTAAATACATTAATGTTTCAATGGATGCAGAATTATTTATCATAGGAGAATAACAAGCTATAAATAATATTTTCATTTCTTATTTTTTCTCCTTCCAACATTTAATTATAAATTTAGGTATGGATTTTAATCTTTTTACTCTCCAAGGCTCTTTTATAACTCTATAAAACCATTCTAACCCTAAGGATATCATCCATTTGGGAGCTCTTTCAACTTCACCCGATATAACATCAAAACTCCCTCCTACTCCCATGAAAATTGAACACTCTAATTTATCTTTATATTTTTCTATAAATAATTCTTGTCTTGGTGCTCCCATAGCAACAAAAAGTACATAAGTTTTTTTAGTTTTTATATCTTTTATTATATCTTCACAATTATTCAAATCAAAAAAACCATTTCTAGTTCCAACTACATTTATAAAACTATATTTCTTATTAATTTTTGAACTGCAAATTTTAACAATATTTTCATTAGCACCTAATAAATAAATATTTTTTCTTTTTTTATTACAATAGTCTAATACTAAATCCATAACTTCAATTCCAGCTATTTTTTCTTGAATAGGATTACCATATAGTTTAGAAGCAATAATAGTCCCTATACCATCTGGAATTATTATTGCATCATTTGAATTAAAACTTTTATAAAGCAACTCATTGTTAAGTCCATGATTTAGAACTTCTGGATTGCCTGATATTATATTAACCTTTTTTTTATCAATAATTTCATTTAATAATTCTTCTTTACTACCTGAAAAAATATTATAGCCTAATAATCTTTTATACATTATTTTCTCCCTTAGGTTATACTATAAATTATTTATGTAATTATCTATTTGTTTTACAATTTCATCATTATTATTTAATTCTTTAGCTATCTTTAGATGTTTTTTAGCTTCTTCAATATTTTCTGCATGTACATAACACATAATTAAATTTGTACAAACTTCTATATCTCTAGTTGCTTCAAAAGCTTTTCTAAAATACTTAATTGCATTTTCATAATCACCTAAACAAGCATAGTTTATTCCTAATTCATTAACTGTTTCTACCATATTATTATCTATTGACATACATTCATTTAAATAATAAATTGCTTTTTCATAATTATCTAATCTTCTATAACATGTTGCTATATAATATCTAACAATAGAATTGTCTGGAAATTTATCTGCTAAAGGTAATAATCTTTTTAAAGCTACTTCTGGCTCCTCTAAAAGCTCTTCTTTTCCTTTCTCATAATCCATAGAATCTTTTATTTCTTCATATAAAACTCTAACCTCTTCTGTTTTCTCTCCACCTCTAGACATATATTCATTTATATTTATATAAGCCTTATCATATTGTCCTAAATCATTATATGATAAAGCTGTATATAAATATGGAAGTGCTATCTTTGGAAGATCTTCTTTACATTGCTCCGTCAAATTCAATTGAACTTCATTATAACTATTATTTTTTTCTCTTAAAGTTTCACTTATTAAAAATAACTTGCTATAAATTTCTTCTGTTTTATATATTGTACATAATCCTATTAATATCATTAAAGCTTCAACTAAATTATCATTTTTAACTTTTTCTGATACTAATTTTTTTCCACAAGGAAGAGTATCCTTTATTAAAGGTAATATTTTTTTATAATCATTATTAAATCTTAAATTTTTATCTCCACCTAATGCTAATAACATTCCTTCAATTAAATAATACATAGGTAATGTTTCTAACTTATATCCTTTTTCTATATCTTTTGATATGTATTTAGGATTTAGTGGTATATATAATTCTTTTATACTTAATTTATCAGCATCTCCACCTAACATTTCTAAAAATTTATGACTATTAATTTCTAGAAATAATAATTTTGATAATTTTTCTTTACTTACTGTATTAAAATCCATATTCTTTCTCTCCTTAAAATAAAATGGAATCTTTATCTTTAAATTAGTACATTATTATATCAATTTTTTAAGTTTTTTTAAATAGTCTAGAACAAAATCTACTTGGAAGACCGCCTTCGGCACTTTAATTAAAGTTATCCACAGATTCTCATTCCTAAAGAATTAAAAATGACTCATAAGTACACTTATGAGCCATTACATAATAATTACTTTAATTTTTCATTTATTAAATTCATTACTGCTTCTTTAAACTCATTTACAACTACATTAGCATTTTCTAAACTTGTTCCTTTAATAGATAAATATATTTTCATTTTAGGTTCAGTACCTGAAGGTCTAACTACAAACCATGAATCATCTTCTAAAATATACTTTAGTACGTTTGATGATGGTAATGTAATATCTTTAACTTCATTAGTTATATTATTAACTTCTTTTTGTAATTTATAATCAAATGATTTTAAAACTTTAACTCCATTAATAGCTTCTATTTTTTCTTTTCTTAAATTATCTAAACATTTAGCTATTTTTTCTTGTCCTTCTTTTCCTTGAAGTTCTATAGAAACTAGTGTTTCTTTAAAGTATCCATATTTCTCATATAACTCTATTAAACCATCATATAAGGTTTTACCTTGTTTTTTATAATATAATGTCATTTCAGCTATTAACATTGAAGCTACAACCGCATCCTTATCTCTTACAAATGTTCCTGCCAAATATCCATAGCTTTCTTCAAATCCAAATAAATATTTATGTGAACCTGTTTCTTCAAACTGTTTTATCTTTTCTCCAATATATTTAAATCCTGTTAATAAATCAAATAATTCTACATTATATTCCTCTGCCATTTTTCTAACTGATTCTGTTGTAACTATAGTTTTTATTATGGCTCCATTTAAAGGTAATTCCTTTAATTCCTTAAGAGAACTTAATATATAATTTGTAAGAAGCATTCCTGTTTGATTTCCAGTTAAAACTTCATATTTATCATTATTTCCTTTAACTACTACACCTATTCTATCACAATCTGGATCAGTTCCAAATATTATGTCTGGTATAAATTCCTTTGCCATATCTAAAGCTAATTCAAAAACTTTTGGATCTTCTGGATTAGGATATGGAGCAGTTGGAAAGTTTCCATCTGGATT
The DNA here is from genome assembly GCF_009295725.1 of Clostridium tarantellae. Classification (GTDB taxonomy): domain Bacteria; phylum Bacillota; class Clostridia; order Clostridiales; family Clostridiaceae; genus Sarcina; species Sarcina tarantellae. The sequence continues at coordinate 3,462 of NZ_WHJC01000174.1, read as the reverse complement.
TTCTTGCTCTCTAACAATAGCTACTTGATTATAACCTAATTCCCTTAATATTCTTCTTACAGGTACATTTCCAGAACCATGAATTGGTGTATAAATTATTTTTAAGTCTTTAGCATTTTCTTTTACTAAATTTTTTCTTATAGTAATAGTTTTTAAATGTTCAATATAAGATTTATCTATATTTTCACCAATATATTCTAAAAGATTAGCTTTAATAGCGTCTTCTCTGTTCATAGTCTTTATTAACGAATAATCAGAAACTTGTGAAACATAATCTATTATTTCTTTTGCTGGCACATCTGTAACTTGACATCCATCATTTCCATAAACTTTATATCCATTGTACTGTTTTGGATTATGTGATGCTGTTACCACTATTCCTCCATCACATTTAAATTCTCTAACTGTAAATGAAAGAACTGGAGTTGGTCTTAAACTTTCAAACAAATAAACTTTAATTCCGTTTCCACATAATGTCAAAGCTGCTGCTTCAGCAAATTCTTTTGACATATTTCTTGAATCATAAGCTATTGCTACTGATTTATTACCTTTACAAGTGTTATTTAAATAATCAGCAAATCCTTGTGTTGCTTTGCCTACAGTATAAATATTCATTCTATTAGTTCCTGCACCAATAATTCCTCTCAAACCACCAGTACCAAAATCTAATTCCTTATAAAATCTATCTTCAATATCTTTTTCATTTTCAATACTTCTTAATTCTTCTTTTATGGTTTCTGATATTGTTGATGACTTCAACCATTCTTCGTATTTTGCTCTATACATTCTTTCCCTCTCCCTCTATACCACTAAATATTTACTCTTAATATTATACTATAAAAGTTCTATTTAACAATATATTTTCCTTATTTTTCCTAAATCCATTTTGTAATTTTTAGAAAAAACAAAAAAAGAATGGGCTACCCCATCCTTTTCTATTTTTTATCTTGTTTTTTTTGATTTTCATTAACTGCTGGCTCTAAATCTATATCTTCTGGTATTTTTTGTTCATAACTTACAGAAGCTAAAACAGTATTTAAGTCATCAACCACAAACAATTCCTTTGCAAATTCAACATCGGAAACTCTTATTTGATCTCCTACATTAACTGATGTAACATCTATATTTATATACTTTGGTAACTCTGAAATCTCACATTGTACCTTTACACTATCTCTATCCTTTTGAAGAATAGTTCCATTTCTATTTATTAAATCCTCTCCAATATAATGTATTGGTACACTTGAAGTTATTTTTTTATTTGCTTCAATTTTTTCTAAATCAATGTGAATTATTTTTCTATTAACAGGATCTCTTTGTACTTCTTTAATTAAAGTATCATAATTTTCACCACCAAAATCCACATTAACTACTCCATGTTCCCCTTCTCTACTTATAGCACTATTTAATTCTAATTCACTTATCTCAAATAATAAGTTATTAATATTTTTGCCATATAAAACCCCTGGTACCATTCCTTTTTTTCTGCATTTTCTTGCTTCATGGCTAATTTTTTTACATCTTGATTGAACTTTTAAATTTTCCATTTCTATCCCTCCTTTTAGATATTATTAACAAATCTATTTGCTATTATTCATAAATAAATTCATTGCATTCCATAAAAGCTTAATTTATAATATATTTGTTTTACTTAAATTGCATTTTTATATACCAAATTTAAACAGTTCATCTGTAAATTTTGATATTATTTATAAATTTAATATTATTTTTAATTTTTCAAACTATATTTTAAGAACTATTGTTTAATCAAATTTTGTTATAACTTATTAAATATAGACACAAACTATAATGTGTAATAAAATAAATATTTATTTTTGTTTATTACACAAATTTGAAAGAAGGTGCTTAATAAATTGTATAAATTAGATCAAAACCAAACACCACTTTTCCATGCATTAATGGAGTATGTAAATAGAGATACTATTCCTTTCCATGTTCCAGGTCATAAAAAAGGAGTTGGTATAGACGAAGAGTTTAAAAATTTTATTGGAGAAAATCCTTTTAAAATAGATGTAACAGTTTTCAAACTTGTAGATTCTTTACATCATCCTACTGGACCAATAAAAGAAGCTCAAAAATTAGTTTCTGATTGCTATGGCTCAGATGCGTCTTTCTTTTCAATTCATGGAACTTCTGGCGCAATACAATCTATGATAATGTCAGCAGTTAATTCTGGTGATAAAATACTAGTTCCTAGAAATGTACATAAATCTGTTACCGCAGGTATTATATTAAGTGGTGCAATTCCTGTTTATATGCAACCAGAACTTGATAAAAAGTTAGGAATTGCTCAAGGTGTTACACCTGAAACTGTTAAAACTACTTTAGAAGCTAATAAAGATGCAAAAGCTGTTTTAATAATAAACCCAACATACTATGGTGTATCTACAGATATTAAACAAATAGTAGATATAGTTCACAGTTATAATATACCTTTATTAGTAGATGAAGCACATGGACCCCACTTAGGATTTAATGATACTCTGCCTATTTCTGCTATGGATGCTGGAGCAGATATTTGTTCACAAAGTACTCATAAGATAATAGGTTCTTTAACTCAAGGATCGTTATTACATGTTAAGAGTAAATATATAACTCCAGAAAGAGTTCAACAAATTTTAAATTTAATGCAAACAACTTCACCATCTTACATAATTATGGCAAGCTTAGATTGCGCTAGACGCCAAATTGCCTTACAAGGTAAAGAATTAATGAAGAAAACTATTGAATTATGTAATTATGCTAGAGAAGAAATAAATAAAATTCCTGGTTTTTATTGCTTCGGAAAAGAAATACTTAATACTCCTGGAGTATTTGCATTAGATTCAACTAAATTAACAATTACTTGTAGAGATTTAGGAATAACAGGTTATGAATTAGATATGCTATTATCAAACAAATATCATATTCAAATGGAACTTTCAGATTTATATAATGTACTTGCTGTAGGTTCATTTGGAGATACTAAGAAATCTATTGACAAATTAATATGTGCTTTAAAAGAAATTTCAGAAGAATATACTTCTAAAGGTAATATAAAACCTGATTTTATAGATATTCCTCCAATACCTAAAAGAGCTCTTATTCCAAGAGATGCTTTTTATGGAGAAAAAATTTCTGTTCTACTTGAAGATTCTATTGGAAAAATTAGTGGTGAATTTTTAATGGCTTATCCTCCTGGTATACCAGTATTATGTCCAGGCGAAATAATCACTAATGAAATTGTTCAATATGTTAAAGAATTAAAAACAGCTGGTTTATATGTTCAAGGAACAGAAGACCAAAATGTAGATTATATTAAAATAGTACTAACATCTAATTTATAATACATAAACCCTATCATAAGAAAATATGATAGGGTTATTATTTTAGTTAAGTTATATTTTATTTCACTTGCAAAATTCAACATGAAATTTTCTTCTTATATTAGTATAATAATAT
>NZ_WHJC01000173.1 GCF_009295725.1 Clostridium tarantellae | reverse complement strand
ATTTAAACTAATGTTCATATTTAATAATAAAAAATCCTCCTATTATAGAACAGTTTTATTATTTTAACTGTCTACTATAATGGAAGGATATTATATTTAGTTCACTTTTAATTGGTAACATTTTAAGCTTGTTTATTATTTTTATAATTTAACTTTGTAACTAAAAAAATTATTGTAGTAGGTACTATATTTATTAACAAAATCAATTTTGTATTAAAAGGAGAGTTTGTTATTAAGTTATATATATAGGGCAAAATTGTTAATAAAAAGTATAAACTAGCCATAACTATTATATCTTTAAATTTATTTTCTATTTTAGAATAATATTTTGAAATAAAAAATGTAGATATTACAGCTATAAACATAACTGCAAAAGCTCCTATATCACTTATTGAATATGCAATATTGATTCCTCTTATTAATGCCAATACTATACCTGATAAAGAAAATAATATGATACAAACTATTGACGAAATAAATTCATTCTTGTTATTTTCAATAAATTTTATATTTTTCTCTTTAGATGGTTTTGCTAATAGATATGAAAATAATAATGTTTGAATAATAATTTCTGGTGCAATTTTTAAATGAAATTCTAATGGCAAATTAGTATATATTATCCCTTCTATTGAAAATGGTGCTGGTGCTGGTGTATTTATTATTCCTATTACACTTAATATAGTCCATAGTTTTAGCCACCCATATTTTTTACCCATAAAAATATCTTTGAATAACAATAATACTATTCCAAATACTATTCCACGGATAACCTGTACCAAAGGTCCTAATAAAGTGCTTGAATCTCCAAATTCTTTCATAAATCCATTTACTCCATTTATATTAAACAAACTATTATAACTAAATATGGTAGAAAATATTATTCCACATAAAATATAAGTTAAAATATGAATTATTGTTGTTTTTAATATAAACCTTAGATTATTATGCATGTGTCCTCCTATAACTACTATTTTTCACAATTAATATTAAAACTTTAAAACATTATATTTAATTTAAAGTTTATAAAGGATATGTGAATTATTTTAGAATATTACAGAATTATTTTTGAGTTTTAAAATTAATAATTCAAGTAATAGACATTAATTTTTCACATATCCTTTTATTAAAATCAGTATAAACTTTAAAAAAATTTTTAATTTCTAAAAAGAATAATTTTTAATTAAATTATCTAAATATTATTAAAATTTGATCTGTATCTGTTCTTTTTAAAACTTTATAGCCTTGCTTAGAATCAGATTTTGTAGCAATTCCATAATTATTTGGTACACAAAAACCACCAGGTACACAACTTCCATCATCTCTTACTTTAATTTGTCCAATAAGTCCTACAGCTACCCATTCTTTTCTAGAAGAACGAGGGATATATTCTTTACTTGAGTCATAGGATGGATTTAAAATTGGATTTAATTGTAAATATTCATTAGTTAGCATATTGTTATCATCATCAAAAGTAGCAGGTATTAAATTTTCTGTAAATTGAATTTTTCCCCATTTATCCTGTAAGAATTTATTTTTCCAATCTAGTTCTGCATTATTACCTAAAACAGAAGGTCTTCCAGAGGATACTCCTAAAATGTAATCATCAAAAGAATTAGCAATTCTAATTTTATCATTTTCTAAGGCTATAAAATAACCAGGTTCTATGGTATTCCCACTAATGGTTTCAAATAACTCAGCATAGTCAGCACCAGTTGTATTATAAACTCCATTATTTAAAAACATATTATTAGAAGGCCCATCTATTCTAGCGGCTAAGGAAAGATTATTATCATTAGTTCCGTGAGCTAAACAGAAGGAGTATGGACCTTTGGTTTCTCCAAATTTACCAATTATAAATGAACCTTCATGTAAAGCTTTAGTGCTTAATCCTTCTGCATGAGAATTTTCAGCATTAGCTTCTGATTTATTACCTGCTGCATGGGAATTATTTCCCTGTGCTTTAGTTTCTAAACCTTCTGTATGAGCATTGGGTCCACTAGCTTCAGTAGAGCTACCTTCTGCATGAGAGGCAAGTCCAGAAGCGGTGTTTCTACTGCCTTCCACATGAGCCATATTACCAGATGCTGTATTTTCAGACCCTTCAGCATGAGAAAATTGACCAGAGGATGTATTTTTAGAACCCTGTGCATGAGAACCTTCACCAGAAGCTGTATTACTAGTACCTTCAGCGTGAGAATTTTCGCCATTAGCTTGACATCTAGAACCTTCCGCATGAGAATTATTACCACCAGCTCTAGTATCAAAACCTTCAGCATGAGCACTAGTTCCAGTAGCTTGAGAAGAATGACCTTCCGCATGAGTTTCTGTGTTAGTTGCCTGTGTCAATTTGCCTTCGGCATGAGAATTACTACCAGTAGCTTGGGTTTGTTCACCTTCACTATGAGAATTAGCACCATTTGCTCTAGTACTTAAACCTTCCGAATGAGAGTCTTTTCCACCAGCTGTATTAGATTCCCCTTCCGCATGAGAGTTATTACCAGAAGCTGTATTTCTAAAACCTTCCGCATGAGAACCTGAACCAGAAGCTGTAGTGTTAGCACCTTCTGCATGAGAATCAGCACTACTAGCTCTAGTATCTGAACCTTCAGCATGAGCACTACTAGCAGTAGCTTGAGTATTGCGACCTTCTGCATGAGAATTAAGAGCAGTAGCTTGAGTTCTTTCACCTTCACTATGAGAATTAGCACCGTTAGCTTGAGTAGATTTTCCTTCACTGTGAGCATTAACTCCTCTAGCAGTAGTGGATTCACCTTCCGAATGAGATCCAACTCCTGTAGCATTTGTTTGTACACCTTCACTATGAGAATTAGTACCATTAGCTTGAGTAGATTTTCCTTCACTGTGAGCATTAATTCCTCTAGCAGTTGTAGATTCACCTTCCGCATGAGAGTTTCTGCCAGCAGCTTCAGTGTTTAGTCCTTGAGAGTGAGAGTTTGGTTGTGTGGCTTTAGTGGATTGACCTTCAGCGTGAGAATTTAGACCAATAGATTCAGTAAACTCACCTTCAGCATGAGAAGAGTTACCGTTAGCTTTAGTATTATTACCTTCAGCATGAGAATTGATTCCTAGAGATTCTGTAAATTGACCTTCCGCATGAGAGGTATTACCTATAGCTTTTGTAAAAGTTCCTTCCGCATGAGAACCAATTCCTTTAGCTTCAGTAGATTGTCCTTCAACATGAGAAGCTTTACCATTAGCTTTTGTTTGTTCACCTTCAGCATGTGAATAATCTCCAAAAGTTGTAGATTTAAAGCCTTCAACATGTGAACCAGGAGCAAAAGCTTTTGTAGATACTCCTTCAGAGTGAGAATTAATTCCAGAAGCTTCAGTTGAGTTACCTTCAGCATGACAGGTATCTCTTTTAGCAATAGTTTTAAACCCCTCTGCATGAGAAGATATTCCAGAAGCTTCAGTTTGAAGTCCTTCAACATGAGAGTTATTACCAGAAGCTGTATTTTGAGAACCTTCTGCATGAGAAGCAATACCAGAAGCAATATTTCTATCACCTTCTACATGAGATATAATACCAGAAGAAACAGTGGTGAAACCTTCAGCGTGAGAATTTTTTCCAGTAGCTTGTGTTAGTTCGCCTTCAGCATGTGAATTCATACCTATGGCTCTTGTATTAAGCCCTTCAGCATGAGAATTTTGTCCATTGCTTTCTGCCCCATTACCTTCAGCATGAGCACTATTACCAGTAGCTTTAGTTTGGAAACCTTCAGTATGAGAATTTTCACCAGATGCTATGGATGAAAGACCTTCGGCATGACTTTCAGTATTTGTAGCTTGTGTTAATTTACCTTCAGCATGAGAATTATTACCTATAGCTTGTGTAGATTCACCTTCTGCATGAGTATTAGTTCTTCTAGCTATAGTTCTAAAACCTTCAGCATGAGCATTTTCACCATCAGCTCTAGTTTGTTTTCCTTCAGTATGAGCATTATCTCCATTAGCAATTGTTACTAAACCTTCAGCGTGAGAGTTTGCGCCATTAGCTTGACTTTTATTTCCTTCAGCATGTGAATTATCATCATTAGCTTGAGTTTCAGAGCCTTCCGCATGAGAATTAGCACTTTTAGCTATGGTTTTAAATCCTTGAGTATGAGAGTTATTACCTATAGCTTGTGTAGATTCACCTTCCCCATGAGCGTTTTCACCATTAGCTTTGGTTTCTAAACCTTCAGCGTGAGAATTATTACCGTTTGATTTAGTATTAAAACCTTCAGCATGAGATACAGCCCCTTTAGCTTCACTTCCATGACCTTCAGCATGGGAGTCTTCACCAGTAGCTTTAGTTAAATGACCTTGGGCATGAGAATTATTAGCCCTAGCTAGGGTTTCTAAACCTTCAGCGTGGGAATTTAGCCCTTCAGATCTAGTTTGTCTACCTTCAGCATGGGAGTTGCTACCTTTTGTTACAGTTTGAAATCCTTCAGTATGAGAATTTGCACCATCAGCTTGAGTTTGATTCCCTTCTGCATGGGAACCTTCAGCAGAAGCTATAGTTGTAAGTCCTTCTGCATGAGAGCCTATACCTTCAGCTTTGGTTTGTCTACCTTCAGTATGAGAGTGTTGACCTTTAGCTTCAGTTTGATTCCCTTCCGCATGAGAATTTAATCCTTCAGCTAAATTTACAGAACCCTCAGAGTGAGAATTTACACCTTGGGATTTGTTATTGGAACCTTCAGTATGGGAGTGTGTACCTGAAGCTATGTTATTACTGCCTTCAGCATGAGAATTTCTTCCTGAAGCTGTATTGCTATTACCTTCCGCATGAGCATTTTCACCCGAAGCTATATTTTCATTACCTTCTGTATGAGAATTTTGTCCATCAGCTTTAGTTTTTCTACCTTCCGCATGAGAGTTATCACCATTAGCAATGGTTTCTAAGCCTTCAGAGTGAGAATTATTACCATTAGCTTTAGTTAAATGACCTTGGGCATGAGAATTAATCCCTTTAGCTATATTTTCATTACCTTCTGCATGGGAATTTTGTCCTTCAGCTTTAGTTTTTCTACCTTCCGCATGAGAATTTAATCCTTGGGCTATAGTTTGTGTGCCTTCCGCATGAGAGTTATCACCATTAGCAATGGTTTCTAAACCTTCAGAATGTGAACCTCCACCATTAGCCTGTGTTTTATTACCTTCAGTATGAGCATCATCCCCGTTAGCTTTAGTTTCAAATCCTTCCGCATGGGAAGTCGTACCTCTTGCTTCACTATTTAACCCTTCAGCGTGAGAGTTATCACCAATAGCTTTACTTAAAGTACCTTCTGTATGGGAATTAACTCCTTCAGCAGTGGTTTGAAAACCTTCAGCATGGGAACTAAGGGCTTTAGCTTGGGTTTCATTTCCTTCACTATGAGAGAAGTTTCCTGAAGCTATAGTACATCCACCTTCTGCATGAGATGAATCTCCAATTGCTTTACTACAAATGCCTTCAGCATGAGAGTTTTTGCCATTGGCTTCAGTATTAGTACCTTCTGCATGAGTATTAATATTATTTGCTTCAGTTAATTCACCTTCAGCATGAGAGTTTAAACCATTAGCAATAGATTTAAACCCTTCAGCATGAGAAGAACACCCTATAGCTTGAGTGTTTGAACCTTCAGCATGAGCATTTTCACCTAAAGTAGTTGAGAGACATCCTTCAGTATGAGAGCAATCTCCAATAGCTTTAGAAGAGCATCCTTCTGCATGAGAACAATCTCCAAAAGCTTTTGAAGAACATCCTTCCGCATGGGAGCAAGTTCCTATGGAATCATTAAGGCAAGGATTTTCTTTTTCATCCCATAATTTTTTTTCAGATTCATTAGAATGGTTAAAAGTTTTATTACAATCAATAGCAAATATTATATCTCCAAATTTCTTATTATTATCTGATAAAGAATAATAGATAGTATTATTAAATAATATTATTGAATCAGCTATATAATCTTTACCATCAGGCTTTTCACAATCACAAGTACAAGGGCAATTAGGATCACAAGTATTACATTTACAACTTATATAATGTATCTCACATTTTGTATAGCTTAAATTATTTATTTTAAAAAGTGAGCAATTAATATTAAAACAAATACCAGAAGAATTAATAATACTTCTGGTTGCTATATAAAATTCATTGTTAAAAAATAGAATAGATTTAATTTCACTTAATATATTAGAAGAATTATTTTCTAAAGGTATATTACTCCAACCATTAATTCCTTCTCCATTATATACCCAAATTTGAGCTCCAAAAATAGAACTTGTACCTATTATTAAAGATTCTTTATTATTATTTAATGATTTAAAAACATTAAAGGAACTTATTAATTGATTTACATATATAGTTTTATTATTTATATTTCTTTTTACACCAAATCCAGATGTATTTATTTGAATCCAAGAACCTATGTTACCAGTTTTATTTTCCCAAATTTCTATTCCATTAAGAAGATAGGAATTTTCATTATTAAAACTTCCTTGAAGAGTATTAGTAGCAGCATAAAGTCTATTATTTGCTACAGTCATAAAAGCTATGTCTTTATTTTTCTTTATATTTCCAAAGGATTCTGGTGCAGCTAACTCCCATATCATTTCAGAATGTTCTAAATTTGTAGATTTAACAATTTTAAAACTTTCATTTGTATAGGTAATGCCATATATATTTTTATTAAATAAAGCTAAAGGTTTAACTAATAGAATTCTATTATTCTCTTTATTTTTACAAGTAACCTTAATCCATGCAGTAAGCCAATTAGTACATTTTTTTATTTTCCATAATTCTAAATTACTATAAAAATATAGATAATCTCCTAATACAGTGAAGTTTATATTACCAGTTAGCTCTACAGGCAAGAATATTTTTTGCCATACCTTTAGTGCAGGAGAAATTAGCTTAAAAAGTCCATGTTTATTATATGCATAAATATCATTGTTAAACTCCAGTAATTTAGAGCCATTTAAACTACTTTTAAAATCTAAAAAACCAACTTCACTTACTTGAATACAGTAATCACAAGTTTCTTTTTTGGAATTTTCATTATTAAGCCTATCCATTAAATTATCCTCCCATTTATATTAAGTTATTTATAAAAACTAGAGAAAAATTTAATAATACTATGTTTAATTATTTTTTATTAAAACAAATTTTTATAGTGATATGTAAAAGATATAATTAAATAACAAGTTATCACCAAAATAAAAGGGTATTAAATTTAACACATAAAAC
>NZ_WHJC01000172.1 GCF_009295725.1 Clostridium tarantellae | reverse complement strand
CTATAATATTGAAATGTAAGAAAAATAAAGGGGGATGTATGAAAGTATTAAAAAAAATATCTTTAATATATATTTTAAGTATTATTTTTATATTTATTGGGGGTTATTCTGAAGTTTATGGAAAAACTAATATTAATAATAGGTTTGAAAATAAAAAAATTAATTTTAATAAAGTTACAATTTTAGATGGTATGTCTCAATCGTCAGCTCAACATATTTTTCAAGATAGTAAAGGTTATATGTGGATAGGAACTAGCGATGGACTTAATAGATATAATGGACATGATTTTAACATATATAGTTATAAAAGAAATAATGATAACACTATAAGTTCTAATAATATAAAGGCAATTGTTGAAGATAAAGAAAATAATTTATGGATTTCTACATCAAATGGATTAAATAGAATTTCTTTATCAAATAATAACATTAAAAGATATATTGCAAAGAGAGAAGAAGGCCATATATCTAGTAATCTAATTGAAGAATTATTAGTAGATTCTAAAGGTCGATTATGGATTTGTACTAGAGATGGATTAAATTTATATAATAAGGAAACTGACTCATTTAAAAGAATAGGATATGAAGATGAAATATTAAGTGATCAATGGACTCATGTTTTAGAAGAAGATATTTATGGGAGAATTTGGATTGGTACAAAAAATGGGTTAAATATGTATAATGAACAAACGGGAGAAATTGTTAAAAAATTCAATTTGAGTGATGATAATATTTGTTCTTTATATGCTGATGAAAGTAAATTATGGATAGGTACAGTAAATGGTGGAGTAAATATAATGAATTTAAATGATTTTACTGTTAAGGTGTATAAAGGAGAAGAAGGGAAAGAAAACTCATTACCAAGTAATCATGTAACTTCTATGTTAAAAGATGATTTAGGGAATATATGGATAGGAACAAGCGATGGATTAGCAAAATATTGTGAAGAAAAAGATGGGTTTATAGTTTATAAAGCTGAAGCTCATGATGAATTTAGTTTGATAGATAATGATATATATAATTTATATAAGGATAAATCAGGAACTATATGGGTAGGTACATATAAAGGTATAAGTTTATTTAATCCACACAGTCCATTTATAAACTATACACATAATCCTAATAATGAAAACTCAATAAGTTCTAATGCAATTTCAGGAATTTATGAAGATAATGAAGGATTACTTTGGATTGGTACTAAAGATAAAGGAGTAAATATAGTAGATTCACAAAATAATAAAACAATTAGAATTAATACGTCTAATAAAAATACTATAAGCTCTAATAATATACGAGATATTATTGGAATTGATAATGAAATTTGGATAGCTACCAACAATGGATTAAATAAATTTGATAAAGTAACAAAAAAATTTGAACATTATAAGTTAGAAGATAAAAATAGTATTATTAATAATAATGTAAGAACATTATTTATAGATAATGAAGGGATTTTATGGATTGGAACAAATGAAGGATTATGTACATTTGATAGAAATAGTAAAATATTTAAAGATTATAAAAAAATATTTTATAAAAATAATATAGTTAAAAAATCTTTTACTGACATTTTTCAAGATAGTGAAGGTATTATGTGGTTTGTATTAAATGATAATGGAGGTCTTATAAGATATGATAAAAAAACAGAAAATATTAAAGTTTATAAAAATGAAATTAATAATGATAAATCTTTAAGTTTTAATACTGGTGAATCAATAAATGAAGACAGTAAAGGTAATTTATGGATAGGAACAAAACATGGATTGAATAAATTTGATAAGAAAAAAGAAGAGTTTACAGTATATACAGATGAAAATGGATTACCTAATAATAATATCTATGGTGTGTTAATAGATGCTGAAGACACTATTTGGGTTAGTACAAATTATGGAATATCTAAATTAAGTGTAGAAAAAAATAGATTTATAAATTACAGTATTATAGATGGACTAGCTTCAAATGAGCATAATGGATATTCTTATTATAAAAATAAAGAAGGTAAAATGTTTTTTGGAGGAATAAATGGGGTTTCTAGTTTTAATCCTAATGATTTAAAAGAAGAAGAGCCTGTTCCTAATGTTAATATAAGTGAAGTTACAACTTCTAAAGGAAATATTATAGAATTTGAAAAAAGTATAAACTTATCATATAATTCTAGAGAATTATATGTAGATTTTTTTATACCAGATTATAGAAATATTCGCAAAACTGAATATGCATATAAATTAGAAGGCATTGATAAAGAATGGTTTTTATCTGAAAATAAGAATTATGCTAAATATGCAAGTTTGCCTTCGGGACAATATAAGTTTTTAGTAGCAGGAAAAAATTCTAATGGAATATGGAGTGATATTACATCTATAAATGTAAATGTAGAAAAGGCACCTTGGAATACTCCCTTAGCATATTGTTTTTATATAGTGATAATAGGAATTATTTTTTATTATATTTGGAATGAAGTAAATTTATTAGATAATTTAGTTAAACAAAGAACTAAAGAATTAAATAACAAATTATATGAAAATAAAGAATTGTATTGTAAACTAATAGAAAATGAAAGGTATAAAAATAATTATTTTATAAATCTTTCACATGAACTAAGAACACCGTTAAATGTTATTTTAACAATAGAACAATTAATAACTAGTTTAAATAAAGATAATAAAGAAATAGATGAAAAAAAATTAACATATTATATGCAAACTTTAAGAAGAAATTCTAAAAGATTATTAAACTTAATAAATAATATAATTGATACATCTAAAATTGAGTCAGGTGAATATAAATTAAATATTAAAAAAGAAGATATTGTATATATTGTTGAAGAAACAGCATTATCTATGAAGGAATTAGTTGAATCTAATGGTTTAAATTTAATAATAGATCCACAAATAGAAGAGAAATTTATAGAATGTGATAAGGAAGAAATAGAAAGATGTGTAATAAATCTTATTGCTAATGCGGTAAAATTTACTGAAAGAGGTGGAGAAATTTATATTTCCATTATTGAATTAGAAAATAATGTGCAAATAAGAGTAAAAGATACTGGTATTGGAATTTCACTAGAATATCAAGAGGCTATATTTAATAGATTTGCACAAGCATATCATAAAGCTAGTGAAGAATTTGGGGGGAGTGGATTAGGGTTAACTTTGACTAAACACTTATTAAATCTTCATAATGGAGATATAAGGGTAATAAGCGAACAGGGAAAGGGTAGTGAATTCATAATTACTTTGCCAATTACACAAAATTAAAATTAAAGCACTAAAATATTATGTATTTTAGTGCTTTTTTCTATATTTTGTTAAATTCTAGTAAGAAATATACAATTATTACATAAAATATGATATAATAAAAAAGAAAAAAACATATGAGGGGAGAGAATTTATGAATATTAAAGGAAAAAATATCAATAATAAAACAATTGCTATTTTAGTTGCTGTTGTTGTTGCAGTAGTAGCAATAGTAGGAGTTTCTATAAGTTCTGGCAAAAGTAGTGCTAATAGTGGTAAAGAAGTAGATAATTCACAAAATAATAATGTAGAAAACAACGATAAAAAAGATGATAATAAAGCACAGGTGGAAGAAGCTAACAAGGGTGAAAGTTCAGAAGAAGAGGAAACAGAAAATACTGTTACAATAACAACAGAAAATAAAGATTTTACTAAAGAATTTGTAAAACCAGATAAAATAGTTTTTAATAAAGATGGAGATGCAATTAGTTTAACAGAGGAAGAGAATAGTGATAAGTTTAATGCTACTATGGACATAATAAATAAAATGTTTAATGATGATATGACTTTAAAAGAAACTAAGGTTACTTTAGATGATATGAGTAATATTTTAACAGATCAAAATGCTATACAGCTTCTTTATGCTGATGATCAAAAAGGAAATTTTAAAATAAATGGTGGAGAAGAGGGAGCAGAAAAAACTTATAATGAAGTTATTATACCTTTAAGTGGGGATTCAACAAATTTAGTTTTTCTTTATGGTGCTGAACAAGCTAATTATTCAGAAGCATTATCTGAATTTAAATATGGAGAAGAAATTAAAAAGATTATGGAATAAATATAAAAAAAAGCAAATCATTTTTTATGATTTGCTTTTTTTATATAAAGAAACTGGTTTTGAATATAAGAATAATAATGCTATAATAGCTAAAGAAATTATAAAAAAATGGAGGATTTAATTAATGGATAAATTATATTATGTAGATCAACATATAAAAAACTTTACGGCAGAAATAATTGATATATTAGAAATTGATAAAAAATTTCATATTGTTTTAGATAAAACAGCATTTTTTCCAGGTGGAGGAGGGCAACCTAGAGATTTTGGTAAAATAGAAAATATTGAAGTTATTGATTTGTATGAAAAGGATGGAATAGTATATCACGTAGTTGGAAAAAAGCCTATAAAAATCCATAGAGTAAAGTGCTCAATAGATTGGAAAAGAAGATTAGATGGAATGACTCAACATTTTGCTCAACATGTTCTTTCAGGATGTTTTTACACTTTATTTAATGCTAATACTGTTAGCTTTCATATGGGAAAAGATATTAGTACAGTAGATATTGAAGGCTATTTAGAAGAAGAGAAAATAAGAAAAGCTGAAAAATTAGCTAATGAAATAATAGAAGAAAATATAGAAGTAGAATTTTTAACTCCTACTAAAAAAGAATTAAGAAAATTAAATTTAAGGAGAACATTACCAAATACTGAAAATGAAATAAGGGTAGTTAAAATAGGAGATTTAGATATAAATGCCTGTTGTGGAGTACATCCTAAATCAACTTTAGAATTAAGAATGATAAAAATTAAAAAATGGGAAAAACATAAAAAAACTACTAGAATTGAATTTTTAGCAGGTAAGAGAGCTATTGAAGATTCATTTAATAAAGATATATTTACAAATAAAGTTTGTAGATATTTAAATAGTAATGAATTAGAAGTTATAAATGGTATTAAAAATATTAATGATAAGTTAAAAGAAGCAAATGAACAAAATAAAAAATTAAGAGAAGAACTATCTAAATATCAAATTGATGAAATGATAGATAATTCAGATAAATTAAATAATATTAATATAATAAAAAAAATTTATGAAAATGAAAATATTAAAGATATAAATAAATTAATAGGTAAAATAATAGAAAATGATAATGTAATAACTTTAATAGTTATAAAAAATAATGAAAGAGCAAATATTATTTTTGCTTGCTCTAAAAACTTAAAGAATATAAATATGAATACACTTTTAAAAGATTCTATTATTTTAATTGATGGAAAAGGTGGCGGTAGTCAAGTTTTAGCCCAAGGAGCTGGAAAAAATAATAATAATATAAATTCAGTAATAGATTATGCTTTTATAAAAATAAAAAATGAATATATAAAGGAGTAGAAATAATAGAAACAAATACATGCAAAGATTATATATATATGCTTGTAAGTATTCTGCCAAAACTAAGTGCTTTTCAATTTGTGAGATACTTGAAAGGAAAAAGTTTTTTGATAGACATGCTAATTAAAAATTTAAGTATGGGAATAGATAATTTGGGGGTAAAGGGTATTATGTTGATACAGTTGAAAGAAATAAAACGGAGATAGAAGAATATATTAAAAATTAAATACAGGAAGATATAGCATATAAAAAAATAAGAAAACCATTTTAAGCGGGAGTTAGTGGATAAAATGTGGTTGGCATATTGTTCAAAGTACAAGTAACATGCCTTTATAGGGCTAGAACAAACCACCCGTTTTACGGGTGGTTATGATTTAATTAAATAAAGTGATATGAAATGTATTATTTGTTTATTAATATAAGAACAGAAGTTAAGTTTAAAAAAATTATATTATATAAAGTATTAATTTTAGTCAATAGTATTTTTTAAAACTACTAAAGAAATAATTAAACAAATAGTTTCAGAAATTATAGTTACATACCATATAGCTTCGCCACCAAAAATAGCTACCATTGAAAAAAGAACTAGTAATATTATAATTAATCCTCTAGAAATAGAAATAATAGTAGCATTAAATGGTTTTTCTACAGATGCACAAAATCCAGATATAAGTATATTAAAACCTAATATTAAAAATGAAATAGAAAATTTTCTAAAGGAATCAACTGTGTATTTAAATAAATTAATATCACTAGAAGAAATAAATATAGATACAATATTTTTAGTAAACAATATAGATATTAAAAAAGAAAATGTTGAAACTATAGCTACAGTTTTAAAGCTCATTTTAAGTAGATTTAAAACTGTTTTTGAATCTTCCTTTCCATAATAGTAACTACTTAAAGGTTGCATCCCTTGGGTTATTCCTATCATCGTCATTAATACTAATGTATTTATATAAGTTATAACGCTGTAAGTAATAATACCATTTTCTCCAATATATTTTAAAATGCTTTGATTAAACATTAAAATAACTATTCCAGAGGTTAATTCTGTAATAGCATCTGGAAAACCTATGGATAAAATTCTCTTTAAAGTTTTTAAAGATATTTTAAATTTAGTAAATTTAATTTTTGAATTAGATGATAAAAAATGCTTTAAAAAAAAGAAACATGAAACCATTTGAGAGAATCCAGTTGCTAGAGCTGCTCCTTTTATTCCCCAATTAAGTTTAATAACTACTATGTAATCTAAAATTATATTAGTACCTGCTGCTATTATCATACCTATAATAGCCAAATATGGAAATCCATCTGTTTTTGTAAGTACTTCTAAGCAATAAGATATAATGAAAAAACCATTAAATAATATTATTATTTTTAAATATGAAATTACTAAAGGTAAAGTAGTTTCAGTAGCACCTAAAAATAAAGCTAATTTTTTTATATTTAAAAATCCCATAATTAATATAAAAATAGAACATAATATCATGCATACCATATTAAATGAAAATACTTGATTAGCTTTTTTATAATTTTTTTTCCCTAAATATATGGCAATAATTGTTGATACTCCAGTAGAAAAAAGCATTGATATTGCAAAAATAAAATTAACAAAAGGCATAGAAATATTAACCGCTGCTAAAGCATTTGATCCTACTCCTTTACTAACAAATATACCATCTACCATTGTATATATTGAAAATACCCACATGGCAGCTACGGAAGGTAATAAATAATGCAAAAATTTTTTTCTTAAATAAATTTTATTATAATTAAATTCATTTGAATTATTCATTTATAATCACTCCTTTAACTTAAATATAAACTATTTAAGTTTGTAGTCAAATATAT
>NZ_WHJC01000171.1 GCF_009295725.1 Clostridium tarantellae | reverse complement strand
GTATATAATTTTATTAAAGGGAGAGTTTGAGATGGAAAATAAAATTTTATTAGAGGATGTAGTAATACAAAATAAAGAAATAGATGCAACAGATTTAAATGGTGAGAAAGTAATGATGAATTTAGATAAGGGTCAGTACTTTATGCTAAATGAAGTTGCAAGTAGAATATGGGACATTACTGATGAACCTACAAAAGTTTCAGAAATAATAAGTACTTTATTAGAAGAATATGAAATAGATAATGAAACTTGTGAAAAAACCGTTATAGAGTTTTTAAGTAAATTAAATAATGTAGATCTTATTGTAAAAAAATAAATTTTCAAATTAAACTTCCATATGTAAAGATGGAAGTTTTTCAATTAAGGGAGGAAAGTATGAGTGAGGTATTATGAGAAAAAAAAGAAAAATTTTTTTTATAGAATTTATGGGTTAAATGTAAAGTCTAATATTAAATTGCCCGAGCTTATAGAAATAGGTGGAGAAAATATCATAGAAGATGTAACAGTTTTTTATGGAATTATGCCAAAAGAAATTTTAAAAAGAGTAAAAGAAGGTAAAATACTTGAATTTTTAAGAGATAAAGCCTGGTTTAACATAAAAAAGGTAGCAGCTTATTACATAAGTAATGGAAATAACATAATTATAATGCCTTATGAAGAGGCAACAGAGCAAGAAATTAAAACATATTTATTAGGGAGTGCTTTTGGCGCTCTTTTAATACAAAGGAACATTGTTGTAATACATGGTGGAACGATTATTATTAAGGATAAAGCAATAACATTAACAGGAGATAGTGGAGCTGGTAAATCTACTTTAACTTCTGCTTTTAGAATGAGTGGATTTAGTTTTTTAGCTGATGATGTATCTGCTGTAGTATTAAATAATTTTGGTATTCCATTTATAAGTCCAGCCTATCCACAACAAAAGTTATGTAGAGATGCTATGATTAAGTTAGGTTATGATACAAATAATTTTATTAGGATAGATGAGGGAAGAGATAAATTTGTTATACCTGTTAATGGAGGTTTTTTACAAGAATCAAAACCACTTGTAGCAGTTTGTGAAATTGCTGTAGGAAATGTAGATTCGGTACAAATAGAAGAAATTAAGGGAAATGAAAAACTGAAAGTTTTATTAAAAAATATTTATAGAATTGAATTTATAAAAATTTCAGGTATGTATCCTGAATATTTTAAAAAGTGTGTAAATGTTGCACAAAATATATTGTTATTTAAGATTATAAGACCAAAAGATAAGTTTTCTGTAAATGAACAAATGGAAATTATAGAAAAGATTATAAATGAAAGAATTGGTGATGTATTTTGTTAATACTTTATTTTAAATTAGATAATAAATAAGGGATAATTTTAATAGGTTGTATTATTTTGTACATTTATTATTTAAATATATATAAAGTATAGGTTATTAATACCTATATTAATCAAATTCTAGCGTTGAATATATTTTGTAATGGTAGTAGAATTTTTCGTTGTACTAAATTTGAAATAGAAAGGAGAATAAATTTGAATAAAAAATTAATTATGTCAAAAACAATTTTATTCATATGTATAGTAGTTTTTATTATTTTATTTAAAATAGTGTTTGGAGTTGAAAATACACTAATAGGTGTAACTACTATTACTGCTGCTTTAATGCTTTTGCAAAAAGATTTAACATTGGAATTTTTTAAGAACACTGTAAAGCTAATATTTTTAAATTTATTTATAGGAGGAGCTGCTACTTTAGCTAGTAACAATATGTGGATAGCTATTTTTGTAAATTTAATTGCAGTATTTTTTATTGGATATAGATTGTGTTATAACTTAAACAAGCCTATATATTTACCTTTTTTATTACAATATTTATTTATATTAGCTACACCAGTACCTATAAATGAACTTTCAATAAGATTTATTTCTTTAATAGTTGGAGCATTAATCATAATGGGTGCTCAATTAATTTGCAATAGAGATAAAATTTCTAAACATGGAAATAAACTTTTAATAAGTGTATGTGATGATATATGCACTAAAATAATTAGAAAAAAAAGAAAAGAAGATTTACATAAATTAGAAAAAGATATAAATAGTTCACTAAATGAATTTAAGCAAATGCTTTCAGATAAAAGAGAGCAGAAATTTTACTTTACAGAGGAAAGTAGAGTAAAGCTTAATATCTGTATGGCATTAGAAAAGATTAATTTATTAATAGATAATCTTAACTTTCAAGAAATAGATAAAATTTATTTAGAAGATATTAATAAATTTTTGAATAATATAAAAATAGGATTAGAAAATGAAGGAGATTTTAGTAGAATTTCTAAGAAAGAACTTGAAAAGTATAGGCAGTGCGGAAATATTACTTTTTTGAAAATATTAAGTAATATAAGTTTTTTATATGAAAGTTTAGAGGAAATAAAAGAACTTGAAAATAAGAATTTTATTAATAAAGTGGAAGATATTCCAAAACAATTTAAAACTATTAATCGTCTTATAAGAAATATGAACTTAAAATCAACTAAATTTTGTTATGCTGTACGTATATCTTTAGGTATAACTATTGCATGTTTTATAATGGATTTATTTAGATTAAATGAAGGTAGATGGATAATGTTTACGGTATTATCTTTAGTAAATCCTATATATGAGGTTGCTAAACAAAAAACTAAGGATAGAATAATAGCTACTATAATAGGTGGAATAATTATTGTTATTTTATTTAGTATATTTAAAGAAGCAACAACAAGAACTATTATTTTAATGTTAAGTGGATATTTAAGTAGTTACACTAAAAAATATAGACATAATATGATATTTGTTACAGTTTCAGCTATAGGAGCAGCTTCTTTAATGAGTAATGTTGAAATACTTAGTATAAATAGAATATTATTTGTTATTTTAGGTGCAGTAATTTCAATACTTATTAATAAGTTTATTTTGCCATTTAATCTTATAAGACAAATTGAATTTTTAAAACATATTTATAATGAGACTATAACTGATATGTTAAAAGAAGTATGTGCTTTAAATGAAGGAAAAAAAGATGATAATTTAATGAAAAATTTATTTTTAACTACTTCTCTCATAGAAGATAGATTAATATTGGATAATGTAACTGTAGGAAATGAAAGCAATTTAATATTTATAGAAGATCAAAGATTATTAGTGTGTAATATATATGAATTATATATGTGGATAAAAAATAATAAGCTCAAAAAGAAAGATATACAATATATATTAGAAGATTTTAAAACACTTGTTGAGTATAATTATGTACAAGTTAAGCAATTTAAAAAAGAATTTAGAAAATATATTAAACACACGAAAGTTATTAGTGATAAGATTGTTTTAAGTAACTTAATAGAGATTTTGGACATACTAGATAACTTTAAGAGAGATAATACTTTTGCGGCTTAAATTAATAAAGTTAAAAAAACTATGAAATTTAAATATTTTTTAAGTTTCATAGTTTTTTACATAATATAACTATAATTTAATAATTTACTATTTTATGTATACATGCTATATTAATATAAAAATATTTTAAATTTATTATTAGAGTGAGGGAATTATGAAAAAAAATTTAGAGAAAGTACGGTGGATATTTTATAATGCTAAATCAATAAGGATACATTTAATTTCAGTAGTTTGTTTAGGAGCGATGCTTTCTTTAATTAGTGTTTATAATGCTTTAATTTCAAAAAACATTATAGATGCAGCAACACATGGAAGTATGAATAATGTTATAAAGTGGATTATAGTTTTAGCAATTGTTATATGTATACAGGTTATATTTTCATCACTAAATACTTTTTTAGGAACTTATTGTGGTACAAAATTACTTAATGATATACAAAAAAAATTATATACACATATTACTTATGGGGAATGGGAAGAACAAGCAAAATATCATAGTGTAAATTTAATTACTAGAATGAATAGTGATGTCTCTACTATTTGTAATTTAGTGGTTAGTGTTATACCAAGTATAATATCACTATCAGTAATGCTTTTAGCTTCATTTATAACCCTATTAAAATTAGCGCCAACTATTGCAGTTATAATAATATTGGTATCACCATTATTTTTATTTATAAGTAAATTAATTAGTAGAAAATTAAAAAGTGTTTATATGGAAATTCAACAACAAGAAATTGAATACAGAACTTTTATGCAAGAGAGTATACAAAATACTATGATAGTAAAAAGCTTTTGTAAAGAACAGGATAATATAAAAACATTAAATAAATTTCAAAAAATAAAGTTAAAGCTTATTTTAAAAAGAAGTAAAATTACTTTATTATCAAGTATTTCACTTAGTTTTGGAGCTTTTTTAGGATATTTTATAGTATTTAGCTTAGGTGCTATTAATTTAGCAAAAGGTATAGGAACTTTTGGAACATTAACAGCATTATTACAACTATTTTCATATATACAAGGTCCATTTTCAGGACTTGCTTCACAGCTTCCTTCAGTAATATCTGCTTTAGCTGCTACTGAAAGATTAATGGATATAGAAAAAATTAATTTAGAAAGCAATGGAGATGGAATTGGAAAAGATGATAAATTAGAGAAATTAATTAATTTAAATAAAGTTAGAGTATTAGAAGAAAAGGCTCCTAATATTAAAATTGAAAATTTATATTTTAATTATAAAAAACATAAAAATATTTTAGAAAATGTTTCATTGAATATAAATTCAAGTGAGATAGTTGCTTTTATTGGACCTTCAGGACAAGGAAAAACAACTTTAATAAGATTAATATTATCATTTATTCATGTTAAAAATGGAAGTATACTTTTAGAAAATAACAAGAAAAGTTCTCATTTAAGTAGGGAACATAGAAATTTAATATCTTATGTACCACAGGGAAATACTTTATTTTCAGGAACTATTAAAGAAAATATTCTTTATGGAAATAAATATGCAACTGAAGCAGATATTGAAGAGGCTACTAAATTATCTTGTGCATGGGATTTTATAAATAATCTTGATAAAAAATTAGATACAATTATTGGAGAAAAAGGATTAGGAATTTCAGAAGGGCAAGCCCAAAGAATAGCATTGGCTAGAGCGTTAATTAGAAAAAAACCAATTCTTATTTTAGATGAAGCAACTTCTGCATTAGATGGAAAAACAGAAGTAAAAGTATTAAAAGCTATTAAAAATTTAAAACATAAACCTACGTGTATAATAATTACTCATAGAGAATCAGCATTAAATATATGCAATAGAATTTTTAAGTTAGAAAATAAAACATTAGTTGAAATTAATAAAGATATGATAGAGGTAGGTTAATTATATGTGAAGGAGTTTTAGAGTGAGATATTTGTGTGATTAAAATTTATTAAATATACAGACTCCTTCACCATGCATAAAAAATATATTTATAAATATTAAGATATAGAAAAAATATATCTTATAACGGAATAACAATTTTTATTATTTATATTTTTATTTGTTTGTTCTATTATAGAATTGTTAATAGTTTTCTCTTTTTCAAAATTATTAAAATAACCCATCCATTTTTCTTCATTTTTATTAATTATATTCAAATCTACTTCCATAGGTTTTATATTAATTATATCTTGTGATATATATTTTAAGCTTTCTTCATTAGTTGGTATTTTATTAAATTTTTTTGCAATTTCTAATTGCATTTTAGGACCAGCAACAAATTCTAAAAATAATTTTGCAGTATTTGGATGTAACGAATTTTTTAATATCGCTACTGCTTCCGTTTCAAATATTGCTCCATCTGTTGTATCTACTTCTACCAATGGAATATTATTATCATTTTTTTCTTTTAAATAAGTACTTAATTTACTTATTCCTATTGTTGTTTCTTTATTTTGAATTTCTTTAAATAAATCTTCGGAACTTTCTTCAAATTTATATATATTATTTTTTAATTGTTGTAAAAAAATTATTCCTTCAGCTTCTTTATTATCTTTTTCAAATTGATACATTAAATTTAATATTATATTTTTTATATATGGTTCATTAATATTTTCCATTATTATTTTATCTTTATAAATTTTATTTGATAAATCCATCCAGGATTTTGGTGCATTTGTAGCTGTAATATATTTAGAGTTATAAAATAAAACTATAGGTTCTTTTAATGTTGTATACCAAGATCCATCTATACCTCTATTTTCATCTGATGTTTTATTAAACCAACTAGTTTTATAAGGCAATAACTTATTGTTGATTTTTAAATTTTTATATATCTGCATATCTCCTCCTAATATTACATCAGGATTTGAGTCTTTTAAATTTTCTATTATATTAGAATTTATAATTTTATAATCAATTGTAATTCCAGTTTCTTTTTTAAATTGTTCTGTTATATATTTCATAACATCATCAGAATAGGTAGTATAAACTAATAATTCATCTTCTAATATTTTATTTTTTTCAACAATATTATTATCACATGAAACTAACCCAAATACTAATATTATTAATATAATACTAACAAAAAATTTTTTTATCATTTAATTACCTCCAAAATCTAAATATTAATCTGAATTAATTTATATATTTGTATATTAAAATATAATCATACACTGCTTTTCAATAACAACAATCACCACAACTGTTAAAATTGTATATTTTTAATGCTAATAATATTAGCTGTTATATTCATACTATTTTATTATTTATATTAAAACTTTATTAACTTTATTTTTTATAACTTAATATTAATTATAGTTAATTTTTATCAATAAATATATATTTCTTTTTAATAAATTATAAAAAGGAATTCTCTTGTAATTAAGAAAATTCCTTATATAAATGCTAAGCAAAGTTATTTAATTTAACAAAAAACCTCTCTAAAAAATAGAGAGGTTTTGGTGGCTCACCAGGGAATCGAACCCTGGACACCATGATTAAAAGTCATGTGCTCTACCGACTGAGCTAGTGAACCATACTAACCTGGCAACCACCTACTCTCCCACACAGTCTCCCGTGCAGTACCATCGGCCTCCTAAGGCTTAACCTTCGTGTTCGGAATGGGAACGGGTGTTACCCTTAGGAGCATCATCACCAGATTTTAAGAACTTTTTGTTCTTTCAAAATTGCACTAAGTATTAAGTTTACTTTTATTTGGTCAAGCCCTCGACCTATTAGTATCAGTCAGCTGAACATGTTACCATGCTTACACCCCTGACCTATCAACCTTGTGTTCTTCAAGGGGTCTTACTAGCTTATGCTATGGGAAATCTCATCTTGAGGTAGGCTTCACGCTTAGATGCTTTCAGCGTTTATCCCTTCCCGACTTAGCTACCCAGCT
>NZ_WHJC01000170.1 GCF_009295725.1 Clostridium tarantellae | reverse complement strand
ATTTAATATATTGTTTATTATAGAACTAATAACATCACCAAAAGTTTTTATAGTTTGTTTTTTAGTTCTTATATTTATTGATACTGGTCTTGATTTTTCTCCATTTACTCCTTTAGCCACAATTTTTATTCCATATAAAGTATTAGATTTTAATCCTTCTATATCAGTTTCTTCATTCTTAACTGTACCTACTAACTCTCCATCTTTATATACCATATATTCTTCAATTGGTGTATTAGTTGGTGCATTCCATGATACTTTAATTGAATTTGAAGTTGTCTCTATAGCTTTTAAAGATGTAACTTTTTTAGGTTTAATACCTTCATCTGGAATTTCTCCATCTTCTATTACTTTTATAGAAATTACATTTGATTGTACTTCTACCCCATTTAAATTTACTGTTGCAACTACATCAGTAGTACCTTTAGTTAAAGCATTAATATTACCCTCTTCATCTATAGTAGCTACTAAAGGATTGCTTGTTCCATATCTAACTACGGCACCACTTAAATCTGCATCACTTCCATCATTCATTTTTCCAGATAATTTAATTTTAGTATTTTCTCCAACTTTTAAAGAATTTTTATCCACAGTAGCATTTACATTGCTTAATACTAAATCAGGATTAGTTATTTCATTTTTTACTGTAACTTCACAAGTAGCAACCTTTTCTCCTTCTACAGTTGTAGCAGTAATGATTGCTGTTCCTTCTTTAATTCCTTCAACATTGCCATTACAAACTTTTGCTACGCTTTTATTTGAAGAAGACCATATAACTCCTTTGTTTGTGGCATCTTCTGGAGTTATAGTTGCATTTAAAGTTAATTTTGAACCTAAAGCAATTTCAGCAGTAGTTTTATCTAATTTTACGCCTTCAACTTTTATTGTTCCAGGAATAGATTCTATTATATCTACCTCTGCAATAGCTGCAAATCCACCATTTCCTTTTAATGCTTCTACTTTAATCTTATCTGCATTAACTGGTGTTTCTAATTCTATTAACTTAGGTTCACCATCATCTGCCCAAGTTCCTTCAGATATAACTGCTTCAATTCCATCTTTTATAGCATAAATCTTATATTCTGTTATAACTCCATTGGCTCCTTTAGCTCTTGGAGTAACTTTAATTTTACTTACATCATAATTTCCACCTAAATCAATACTTAAGTTTTGAGGCATTTCCACAGTTTCAAACCATGGTGTATGCCACCAAGTACCATAATTTCCATCTATAGCAAGCCCTGCAGGTTCACTATCATGCTCTGTAGTCGCAGTTGCAGTCATTTGAGATTTTGGAATTTCTCTTTCTACAGGTATTAATTCTGGTGTCTCACCTCCATTACAATCAGTAAGAGCTTCTATAATATGAAGATTTGTTCCTACAATCCTAGCATCTGATGCTTCCATAAATGTTTTTGTATCTACTTTAGCTCTTAATTTAAATGTAGCTAATAAACCCTCCTCATTTATAGGAACCATATTACCCTTTCCTACAAATGAAACTACCACTGTATCATCACCTTCATGTTCTTTATATGCTGAAGCATTAACCATTGATGAAGTTAAATTTGATGAATTAACTGGTACAGATGAATTTACAATTTCAAATTTATCTGTATTTATATCTAACAAGGTATCAAAGGCATACATATCACTAATACCTTTACCTAATACACTTACAGTAAATTCTTCACCAGCTTTAACCTGCTCTTTATCGAATTCTAAAGCAATATTCCCCTTCACTTCTTTTCCTGAAGGTTGAAGTTTTTCACCCACTTGACTTGAAACAAATGCTAAATCATAAGAATCTATAACTCCATTATAATTAATATCACATTTAGAAACATATCCCCAGTCATTATCTTTTTCTGTTGCTCCCATATAATTATTAACAAAAACTATATCATTATCAGTAACTTGTCCATCACCAGTGTAATCTCCTAAAATAACCTTATTAGTTCCTTCAACTTTATAAGGTCTAAACTCTAAAGCAGCTGCAAAATTTCCATTGCCTTGTAATGCTTCTACTCTAATATGCTTAACTACCATATTTTCTTTAAATTCTACCATATGTGGGTCATTTTGATCAGGCCATATACCTTCATTAACAAGCTTTTTATAATTTATTCCATCCTGGCTTATATATAAATTATATTTTTTTATATTACCATTAGATCCTTTTGGTCTTGATAAATATTCAAATTTATTTAAATTATAAGCATTTTTAAAACTTATATCAAAAGTAGCTGGTATACCATTTTCACCCCATTTAGTATGCCATAAAGTTCCTATATCACCATCTATAGCTTTATCTGGTGTTTCTCCTGGTTGTGAACTAGTTGCTATAGCAGACATTTCTTCAGGTGAAACAACATCTTTTAATAAATTTTCCAAGGTAGTAACTGTAAGTTCTTCGCTCCACTCTGAAGCTCCAGCTGAATTTACTGCTCTAACTTTATAAGTGTGAGTAGATAAGAAATTTAATCCTTCATGTTTAAATGGTGATTTAATATTTTCATATAACATATCATCTACCATTAAATCATATGAGGTAGTATTAGCAGATTCATTCCATTGTATAGAAATCTTACTATCTGATACCTCATTAGCTTGCAATCCTGTTGGAGTTTCAGGCACTTCATCATGTTCTGGAGTTTTTGGAATAGCATCATTGTTAAAATTCTCTATTTCTACTTGGAATCCAGTTCTAATAGACATAGCATCTGTTTTAACATGAAGTACTCCACCTACAGGACTATCCTGTTCAAAGAACCATACTGGAGTAGTTGCAGAATCATATAACTCTTTTGAATCAACCTGAGCTATTTCTATAGGTGTTTTTCCATCAATAGTTAATTTTATACTGCCTGGGTCTACTTTAGTATGAATTGAAAATTCATTTTTTCTACTTTCTTGAATATTTTCATAAGTTCCTTCAGTAGCATTAACCTTTATGATAGCTTTTCCAGTTCCTGATGTTGGTGCATCTGATTCTATTAATGTATTAGCAAAAGCACCTTCTCTATGCTCTCTTGTATTTCCATCATCTTCATATAATTCAAAGCTTGTTTTACCTGATGGATAAACGTCAAAAGTTATAGGATTTTCACTATCTGCAATTACCTCTCCATCATGATTTGAATTAGGATACATAGGTATAATAGCTCCATCTTTTATAAATAAAGGTAATTTCCATAAAGGAGCTTCAAAATTATTTATAACCTTTCCACCAGTATATTGCTCTCCAGTAAAATAATCTATCCAAGTTTGATTTTCATCTGGAAGATATATACCATTTCTTACTTCTGTATCTTCATATACAGGAGCTACTAGCATATTCTCTCCTAACATGTATTGATATTGAGTTTCTGTACCCCAAGTAAATGGATCATCTGAATATTCCCAAACCATACCTCTAACTATAGGTGTACCTATTCTATTTGCTTCTGCAAGATAAGTGTACATATATGGTGTCATTCTAGATTTTAGTTTTAAATACATTCTATTAATACTTGTTGCAGGTTCTCCCCATACCCAAGGTTGCTTTTCAGGTAATCCAGTTTCAGAAGCATTTACTCCCCAACCTGACATATTAAGCATTATAGGTGTAAAACTTTTCCATTGAATATCTCTAACTTGTGTATCTTTAGAACCTCCAAATATACCATCAACATCTGAGCCTATTATTGGCATACCAGACATACCTGAACCTATATAAGTTGGAATATGCATTCTTATATATTCCCAATCTCCACTTTGATCACCAGTCCATGGTGCAGCATATCGTTGAGTTCCTGCCCATCCACAAACAGTCCAAACATAGCCTCTACTATCAGAATTTCCTTCTATACCTTCATGTGCCATTTTAACTCCATCTAAAGCAAATTCGTATCCAGGCCCTACCCAAGCAACATCTGTTTTAACTAATCTTGAACCATACTCTCCTACCTCTTGAGCTATTTTGTCTACAGAATTTTCAGTCCATAATCCTACTTTAAATCCTAATCCTTCTGCTTTTTTAATGAAATCTTTTAAATTGGTATAACCACATCCATAACCATCGTTAGGCAAAAACCATCCACGTGGCATATCATTTTCTACATATCCATTAAGAATTTTATCTGCATCTTGAGGAGTTTGTCCAGGATTTGTTCTATTATAACAGTTAGCATCTCCCATACCTAATCCCCATCTAGGAATTAATTGTGGTCTACCTGTTAATTCTGTATAAGAATCCATAACTTCTTCAAAATTATCACCTGCAAAATATACTGCATCAAATCGGTCTTCGTTATGTGTTAAAGTAGCTTTTTCTTTAAAATCATATTGACCTGGTTTAAAAGTATTCCTAACTACACCATATCCTTCTGAACTCATATAAAAAGGAACAGGATTAGAAACAGCTCCATCATTCCAATGAGAAGCTTTTACTGCTATATCAATTTTTTTATTTTTATGAGAGAAATATCCATTTTGAACTCCTCCACCATAAAATTGCTCATCTTTTTTAGTAGAAATAGACTGTTTAGTTTTTCCATTACCATATTCTAATGGTGACGTTTCTTCCCACACAACAGTTTCATTATCATTCTTATATAAAGCTAATCTATAAGGTGATTTATAAATACGTAAAACAACTTCTCCAGATGATATTTTATAATAATCTCCTTCATCAGTTTTTGAAAGATTTATATCATAGTCTTCATCATATTGTGGCTCTTTTTTATATAATATTTTTCCACTTGTTGGATCATCAAAATCACCTTCTGGATCCATCCAAACCCTAAATACATCTGGTGTATAAAATGTTATTTTTACTTTTTCATTATCTAATTTAATTTCAATAGTATCATCTTTTTGCAAAACTTTTTTTACATTACCTAGTACTTTTATTGTAGAATCTGAAGCTGCATTTACTGATATAGTTCCTAAGTTACTAATAAAGCTTGATGTAATAGTAGCTATCATCAACAATGATATAATTTTCTTATTCTTCATTATCCTTCCCCCTACAAATATTTTATAACAATTTCCATCTAAATCAATGACTAATTACAACCTTTACATATGATTTTATAGGTAATATTTAGTTATAATTTTATATTACCCTTATTTCCTTTTTTTGTAAATATTTTTTAATTATAAAGTTTTAAATTTAAATTCAATTGATTTTATTTTGATGCCATTTAAACATTCTTTACTAGTTATTCTAATAATATATTGATTTTTTTCTTTAAGTTTATTTACTTTAAAAACCATAGTATTTAAAGTATTTTCTTTTAATAATAAATTTGTATAAGCTTCAAATTCTTTTATCACTTCATTCTTTTTAGTATCTATTAAATCTATTTTATAAATATAAACTAAATTTTCATTAGCACTATTAAAAAAAGTAAATACTACAGAATCTTTATTAATAGAATTTATTTTTATATATACATTAGATTGAAATAAAGGTTCAGCCCTAACATTTAACTTATTGTTGTTTAATTTTATTATAATAAAGCTAAATAATAATAAAATAACAATGAATTTATTTATAAATTTGTTTTTTTTAAAAAATTTAATCATTTTTAAATTACTCCTATTAATTTTAATACAAATATTATTTATATTTTATTTAATTAATATTCTTTTTTAAAAATTCATTTAGTATGCCACTTTTCATACATCAACTAAAGTTATACATATATTTTTTATTATTATAATTTGAATAAAATCTACTTGGCAGACCGCCTTCGACATTTTAATTAAAGTTAATCACAAATTCTCAAAATTATAATTTCCTAAAGAATAAAAAAGATGTTAAGAAAAAAAATTTCTTAACATCTTTTAAAAATTAAATTTTAAATTTTTTTAAAAATGCTCTCCATTTTCATAATAATCATTTTCTGATAATTTGTAAAAAATAACATCTAAACATTTATTATCTTTTTTTAAATATTTAGTTATGACTTTTGCAACTTTATCTTGAATATCTTGTCCTCTATCAAACCAAGCTACTTCAACCATACATGGTGCTAATACTTTTTTACCATCCATTATAAAATTTGATTTTATTAATTCAATAGTAAAATAATCTCTTGGACATCCTATTATTACCTCTAATTCATCTATTAAATCTTTACTTTCTTTTAAAATTTCACTTTCTTTTATTCCTTTTATTTTTAACATTGGCATTTTTATATCCATCCTTCATTAGTTTATTTGTTTTGTTATACCCGAAATTTTTTCTGTTATTTTTTCTGTTAAAATATCTATGTAATATTGAGCAATTAATTGTTCTTTATCACTTTGTTTAGGTTTATAATATTTATTAATTACATAAGCTTTCGAACCATTATCTAAAGTATAATAATCTTTAGATGAAAATTTATAAAATTGATCTTGATTTAACTGTACATTTTTCTTTAATAATTCCATTGCTTTATTAGCAGTTAATTTTTTATTTTCTTCATTATTTGTATTTTTAGAATTATTTATATTATTAATTAAATTATTTATTTTTTCACTATATTCTTTTGATAATTTTTTGTTTTTTAATTCTTCTGAAATAACTTTTGCCTCACTAAAATTATTTTTTTTAATTAATTCATCTATTTTCTTTATTTTTTTCTCTTCATTTTTATAATCCTTTATTTTTTTCTTTAAAGCTTCTAAATCATCAGAGATGAACTTACAATTCTCATTATTCTCCATTTTTTTTATTAGATTTTCACTTTCATTATAATTTTTTTCTTTAAAAGCTTTATTTGCTTTTAAATATAAAGTTGATAAATTCTTAAATTGTTCAGCCTCTTTATTTTCAGAATTTTGTTTTAATGCAAATTCAAAAACTTTAGTAGCCTCTTCATAATTACTATTAATTAATGCATTTTTTCCTTGTTCCATAGCTTCTTTTTCTATTTTATTAGTACATCCTATTATTAAAGTTGATGTTATTAAAATTGAAGTTATTAATGCTAATTTTTTTAAGTTCATCTCAAATACTCCTATTAATAAATATAAAACTAAATTTTTTATATTTAAATTAATTCTTTTTATAATTTAGATATAAAGATATTATATCTGAAAATTTATCATCTTTTAATACATCTATAACTACTCCTATTACTTCATAACTTGAAGTATTACTTCCATCTTTTCTTATTGTATTTATTTTATTTTTAATGTCTTCACATAAAACTTTTAAATCTGATTCATTTAATAATGATTTACAACTAAGAGTAGCATTATTTATACTCGTTTTTATTTTTTCTATCTGAAAATTTTCAAGTCTTCCATCTTTTTTTATAATTTTCATAAAAACACATCCCTTTATTAATATTCTATATAAATT
>NZ_WHJC01000169.1 GCF_009295725.1 Clostridium tarantellae | reverse complement strand
ACATTGTATTATATTATAGAAATACAGACAAAATATTGTTAAAGAAGGGATGATTAGTATTTTTATCAGAGAAAAGATTCAAATTGTTTTAGCTTATATATTAGCAATGGTTGGAATAGTGTTAATTATTACATTTGCACTTAGTGTACTAGAGCTGGTTCCTCAGCATATGCAAGTAGATTTTGGTGGTTTTGTATTTGTTACATCACCTATTCTAGCGCTTGTATCAGGAATAAACTTTGCTATATTTAGTATTCTTAAAAAAGTACTAATTGTACAAGCACTATAATAAAGCGATTTCAACTAGCTTTTGCATTAGGTGTACTTCCATTTATATTAATCATAGCAACTCTTGGACTTTTTGGAAACTAAAAATAATTAATTAGACTATTTTTAAAAAAATACAAAGGAGAAATAATCATGGAATTTAATTTAATAGGATTACTTTTTAAGTTAATTAATCTAGGACTTTTAATTGCAATAGTAATAGGAATAGTTACAGGTGTAAAAAAATTTAGATGTTTTGTGAAAGAAACAAAAGAAATGTCTAAAAAATTAGATTGTATTTTAAAAAAGTTAGAAAAATAGAATATAAATTTTTTGATACTATTTTAAAAACGTTAGTTTTATGATACACGTAAAATTCTAAAAAAAATATATATTAAATAGCTTAAATTAGGAAATAAAAATGACTCATTAGCTTAAATGATTTAATGAGTCATTTTATTATTCAGTTTTATTTACAAAAGTAGATTATATAGTATTATTTTTAGCTTTTGTAAAAAAAGTTATAGAAAGTATTGAAAAAGCTATTGCAAAAATAAATATAAATTTATTTGAGAATGATTCTATAAGACTTGAAAGTGCAAATGATAATGTAATAAAACCTGACATAATATATTGTTTTTTTTTATTTGCTATCTTTTTCATGTGAAATCTCCTTTAAAAACTATAACTAAATTATTGCAATTAATATTAGATTAAAAGTGTCTTTAAAGTTACATTTAATTGTAATATACTAATATATATAATGTTATATTCTTACAAGTTAACATTATATATTGTTATGATGTATGAAATTAACATAATTATTTAGGGAGGAGTTCCATGGAGAAGAATTTAAAAGAATTGTTAGATAATTATTATTTAATACCTAAAAATTCAATAAATTTTGAAGATGAAATATATTGTTCCCAGGATACTTTTGAGGAACTTTTAAATGACTTTAGTGTAAATGAAGCTTATGAAGAAGAAACAGACTTAAAAAATATGTGTATAGTACCTAGAAAAACAGGTAAAAGACTTTCTTATGGAGAAGTAGAACAAATAAAGAAAGATAATAGACCTTATAGGGTAATAGCTAAAGACCTTAATATAAGTATTTGTATTATTAGTAAAATTAAAAATAATAAATATTAGATTTTATTATGAAGGAGATTACCTATATATACTTTCTTTAGTTCCATTAATATCTTTAATCATATCATTTTAAGTCAAAAAAATGATGTTTTATGATAAAGTTGAAATTATTTTTTAAAATTATGCTATAGTAGTTTGAGTGAGATATATAACTTGATATTTCAGAAAGGATAATTTAAGAAATGAATGAAAAAAATTTTTTAAAAATTTGTAGTATTATTTTATTAATTCTAAGTATTACAATGATAGCTTTTTACTTAATTACTGATGAAATTAATGTATTTCTTCTTTGGTTAGGACCTATAATTGCAATATTAAATACATGGCTTTTATTTCTTAATATATATTTTAAAAAGAAAAAATATATAGAAATAACAAAAAAATATAATAGATTTTTAATGTTTAGTATTATTGTAAATTATCTTCCTTTTGTTATGATAGCATTAGCAATATTTGAATGGGGATCTAAAGCTTAATAGGTAAAAATTTATTCAAAAGTTAGGAGAGACTTTTATGTTACATTATTCAAATAATAATTCTAAATTAAGATCTTTAATTATATCAACAGTCATTTTTGGAGGACTTATTATACTTGGAGTTCATAATTTTTTTATTATAGAAAATAATTCGTTTAGAATGTTATTAAATATTTTAGGATTAATAATTAATAGTTTAATGTTTTTTTCAAGTTTAACTTATTTTTTTAAAATTAAAAGAAAATTAAGTCATAAGTAGTACATATATTATAATATGTATTTGCTGATTTTACAGTAGAATAAAATAGCTTAAGTTTAATAATAGATAATAGGAGATTATATGAAATATTTTTTATCTATACAAGAACCATTAATTTTTATAATAGTTTCACTTATATTTATTTCAATTTTTAAAGTAATTAATAATAAATCAAATATATTTTCTCAACTTATAATTTTTATAGATAAAAAGATTAACTTTTTTGTTTTTATTGGAATATTGCTAATAGTATTAAATGTAATGTTAGTAATAATATCATCTAAATTTTTCTTCAATAAACTTTTAGATATAACTTTATTTTCATTTATAAATTCTTTTATAATTTCATTGATTGACATACATAAACATTATAAGTAATACTTAGAAGTGCTTTAGTAGTACTTTATGTTTTTAAAGGTATACCATAAGTAACACTTAGTATTATATTGAATTACTTGTTAAAAATATCTTGAAATTTGTATAAAAAACATATGTAAACTTATAATATAAAACTTTTAAAACAAATATTAGCCTGAAATAAACTTTATATAAAATTTATTTCAGGCTAAAAAAATACCATTTCAAGATATATTTAATAAATTAAATATAATTTGTGCTATCTTAATAAAGATAATAAAATCTTTACTAAAGAAAAAGGAGCATTATATATGAAAAAATTATATTTAATATTTATATCCTTAAGTTTAACTATTTTATTTTTAGGATGTGGTAAAATTGAATCCAATAGATATTCATCAAAAAATGATGGTTCTGATACTATAGAATCCTTTGGAGAAGATGGTCATTTTGGAATATTTAAAATTTCTCCCGAAGGAAATCTACATTTAGATTTATATGATGCCAAAGATAGTGGTAGTATTGATTTTATATCTGATTATAAAGAGATAAAACCTTATGTATATACTATTGGAAAAAAAGGATATATTAAGCTAAATTATGAGGATTCTACTATTATTCAATCAAATAATTTAGATAAATTTTCTGATGAAGATAAAGAGATTTTTAACAGATTAAAATAATAAACATAGAATTAGGAGTAACTCAATATGAATGGTAAAAATCTAAATTCAGGTATATATTGTTTTATATTTATAATGATTATGGTTTTAGTAACAACTAATAATGAAAAATTAAAAATAGGTATACTAATGTTTATTTCAATATTAATAATATTAACTTTTTTTATACCCTCAAAAAATGCAAATAAAAGATAAAATTTTAAGGAGCAGTAATGCTCTTTTTTTATTCTCAAAAATAAAAACAAATTAGAAAGTAAAGGAGAAATTATATGTTAAAGATAGATAAATCAATAAGTTTAACAGGATACTGTGTAGTAAATGAAGGAGGGGTTAATGCTAATGTGGTTTATTTAAATGCTAGTGTTAGCACTGATGGAAATAGTAATGGAAGCACTACTAAAAGTGTTTTAAATCAAGATTTATATTTTAGACATAGAAAAGAAATAAGAAAGGATATGTCTGATTTTGATGATGCAGTTTTTGCTATAGAGGATGAATTAGCATCTGAAAAGCGTAAAAATAATACTAAAGCTGATTCAGTAACTCTTTATAAAACAGAAGCATCAAAAACTATAGTAGCTCCAACAAATGTTAAACCCATAGAAGTTAACAGTAATTTAGAAGAAAAGAAAGAATCTTAAAATAAAGGTGGGATAGGAATATGTTTAAGTTATATAATATAGAACATAAAAAAATACAGGGCTTAATTAATTATAAGGAAGCAATTTTAGAAAGAGAGTTAAAAACAGGTGATGAAAAGCTCTCTTTTTCTTATCCCATTTTTGATAAGTTCTATAAAGATATTGTAGAAGAATGCTATATAAGAACTAAGGAAAATGAATATATAGTAAAAGAAATTCATGAGCTTGATAACTTTACAGAGTTTACTTGTTTTTTAAATGTGGAAGATTTAGAGGGAAAGCCTTGGGATAGATATGAAAGTATTGAAAAAAATATAGTGGATGCTTTAAATCTTGCCATAGTTTCTACTGGATGGAGGGTTGGATTTTGTAATGTAAGTAAGAAAAGAACAGTTAGAAAAAGTAATTGTAGTTCCTGGGATATTATACAGGATATTAAGAAAACCTACATGGTGGATTTACAGTTTGATTGTATAAATAAAAAAATAAATGTATATGAACATCTTGGCAGGGATAAGGGAGTTTATTTTATGGATTCCTTAAATGTAATAAAATTAGAAAGCCAAAGGGATTCCCATAATTTTTATACAAGGCTTATTCCCCTTGGTAAGAATGAATTAACTATTAAGGCTATTAATGAAGGAAAAGATTATGTAGAAAATTATCAATACTCTAAGAAAGTTAAAACTTTTTATTGGAAAGATGATAGATATACTGTGGTAGAAAATCTTAAAAAAGATGGACAAGCTAAACTTAATGAATTATCTAAACCAAGAAGAGCTTATAAGGTGGATATAAATAATTTAGCTAAAAGTAGTAAAGGAAAATATGAAATTTTAGATTATAGTTTAGGGGATACCATTACTCTTATTTCTAAAAGTAAAAGAGTAAAAGAAAAACAACGTATTGTAAAAATTAAAGAATATCTTTTAGATCATTCAAAGGATACAGTGGAAATTGCTAATACTATTTTAAGTTTTGAAGAAATGCAACAACAGCTTCAAGATGCAGCAGAAACAGTTTCTAATATTACCACTGATAATGGAACTGTAGATGGGTCCTGTGTAGATAATATAGAAGCTAAACAAATTAATAATTTTGAAGCTAATGTAATGAAAGCAGTAGATTTTAAAGCTGTTAATGCTTCCATAGAAAATTTAACTGCTAAAAAAGCAGATATACAGGATTTAAATGTGGTTAAGGAAAGGGTGGGAACTTTAGAAGCTACCACTATAACTACCAATGAACTTAAAGCAGTGGATGTAAAAGTAGATAATTTAGAAGCTACTAAAGCTAAAGTTACTGATTTAAAGGTAACTAATGAAAAGGTAAAGGTAATTGAAGCTGATACAGCAAATATTAAAACCTTACTTAATGGAAATCTTACTAGTGAAAATATTCAATCAGGAGGAATTACCAGTGATAAATTAACTATTTTTGATGCCTTTATTAAAAATGCCATGATAGATTCCATTGATATTAATAAAATGAATGCTGGAATTATTAATACTGAAAAATTTAATATTACATCTAATAATGGAAATTTAACCATTAAAGATAATACTATTCAAATTAAAGATTCTAAAAATGTAAGGGTTCAAATAGGTAAGGATGGTTCTAATAATTATGGCATTTATGTGTGGGATGTACTAGGTAATTTAATGTTTAGTTCTGATACAGGTCTTATGGAGCAGGGAATAAAAAGTAAAATTATTAGGGATGATATGATTTCTGATAAGGCTAATATTCAAGCTTATAAATTAGATATTAATTCTGTATTTAGAGAAATGAATACTAATTCAAATACTTTAAATGCTACAAGAATTAAAATAGATTCTGAAAATCAAACTTTAGATATGGCTTTTTCTAAGTTAAAAACCACCACTGAAAATAATAAAGAAACAGTGGAAAATGCTTTAACTAAAATTCAATCCCAGCAGGGACAAATAAAAGCCACCATAGAAAACTCTAAAATAATAGAGGATAAACAAAAAACTTTAGAAGATAACTATAACAGAACAGTGGCTACAGTAGATTCTATTAATAGTGAATTAGGTAGCCATAAAAGTATTTTAGATGGGAATAGTAATAAAATTTCTAGTGTGGAAGCTAAAACTAATACCTTAGAAAGAAACTTAGAAGGTATGAAGGAAAAGGTAACTTCCTATGAATATTCCATAAATAAGGATTTAGAAAAAGTAACTGAAAATATAAAAAATAATTTTAGTGAATTAAAAACTAATATAGATTCTATTAATTTAGCAGTAGATAATACTAAAAAACAAATAATTACTGAAGGAAAAGAAGTTACTACTAAATTAGATTCAGCAAGATCTGATATAAATTCCTTAAAGGATAAAATAAAACTTTCAGTTTCTAGTGAACAGTTAGAAAGTACAAAATCTTTATTAAACCATAATATAGATAAGATAAAAAA
The DNA here is from genome assembly GCF_009295725.1 of Clostridium tarantellae. Classification (GTDB taxonomy): domain Bacteria; phylum Bacillota; class Clostridia; order Clostridiales; family Clostridiaceae; genus Sarcina; species Sarcina tarantellae. The sequence goes on along the minus strand of NZ_WHJC01000169.1, from coordinate 1,097 downwards.
AGATGCTGATGAAAAAATAAATAATTTAAATTTAGAAGTAACAAAGACTAATAAAAAAGCAGCATCCTTAGAAACAGATATTAATGGTATAACTAGTAAGGTTTCTAATATGGAAAGTAATACAGAAGAAATTAATGGAAAGCTTACTAGTTATGAAAGTAGACTTACCACAGCAGAACAAAAAATAACTTCTAAAGCCATAGTTAATACTGTATCTAGCACTATACAAGAAAAAATAAATAATTTAAAAATAGGTGGAGAAAACCTATTAAAAAATGCTGACTTCTCTAACTATTGGGTAGATAGTCATATTGGTTGGGATGATAAAATAAATGGTTCTTTTAAAGTAAGTCATTGGAATTTATATAATGGGGGCGTGGAAAATGCTAGTAAGGGTTCCCATGCTCATTTAAATATAGATAAATTTAATTTTCCTTCCATAGTTTTTAGAAGTGATGATAGTAACAGATGGTTAGGAGCTACTCAATCCATTAAAAGAACTTTAAGTTCCTTTAAAGCAGGTATGGAATATACTATTTCAATGGAAATTTATATGAATAATACAAGCCAAGCCATTACAGGTGGTTTATATTATAAAACTAAAGATGGTAAGGATGGTTTTCATAGTGGACAATTTTCCTTTCAAGTTAAGGAAGATAAAATAAATCAATGGGTTAAATTTTCTCATACCTTTAAAATAAGTAAGGATGTAAAGGAAGATGAATTAGCAGTTAGTTTATTTATCTATGGCCATACAAAAGGAAGGGGATGGGGATTCATATGTAAACCTAAGTTAGAGGAAGGAAATGTGGCTACCTCCTTTACTTTAAACTCTAAAAATATAAAGGATAGCTTAAATAAAAAAATAGAAGAAACTAAAGCAGAGCAAAAAATAGAATTAGATAAAATAACTAATTCTGTTAATGGATGTGCCACTAAATCAGAGGTTATTCAAAGCTCTCAAAAGTGGGAAGCAAAGTTTAAAGATTTTAATGTAATTAATATAGTTTCTAATAGTAGACCTACAAAAACTTTAAATTATTGGGATACTACCTATGATTCTACAGCTAATAAATCTACTATTACTTTAGCTACTG
>NZ_WHJC01000168.1 GCF_009295725.1 Clostridium tarantellae | reverse complement strand
GTTTTTGGTAATTATATTAAAACAAAGGTTACCGGCTATTTTCACGTCTAAATTTTTGGTAATTTATAAACTTTTTTCTAATTAAAATTTGTCAATGGTATTTGAATCCAAAGATTAAACACTAGTGAAATTCTTATTATTTTTTATTTAAATTATCTTTTTAACTTTTCTATAAATATACTATATACCTTTCCTATATTATAATTTAAATCATATAATTTTATCTTTAGTTTAGTTGTATTAGCTAATTCATTATAAAATCTATTATAAAATTTATTATTTTTAATGGTTATATTTTGCTCTTTCCATAACTTATTTAAATCAAAGTGAATTTCATTAGATGGATATGTAGTAATAACTCTGTAAAAATAATTATGGATATAATTAAAAAATTCATATTCTTCTTTGTATTCATTCATTAAATTATTTTTATATAACATTTTTTTTATTTCTTCTACAGCTTTACTAACATCATAAACTTTTTTATTTAAACTATGTATAGTACTGTCTGTTCTTTGATAATAATAATAATATTTTTTATTTATTTTGCTAATTCTATTTGAAAATATAGCTAATTTAATACTCATTAACATATCTTCACCATAAGATAAATTTTCATTAAATTTTAAGTTATTTTTCTCTAATATATTCTTTCTTATCAATTTTCCCCAAACAGCTGCACTTACTTGATTTAATAAACATTTCTTAATATATTCACTTTTATTAATATTATCGAAATATGTTCCATTAATTTCTGTACTTCTTCCATTATAATAAGTTTCTATAAAATCAAAATTCAAAATATCCAAATTATTTCTTTCAGCTATAGTATATAAAGTTTTTAAGCAATTTTCTTTTAACCAATCATCACCATCTACAAAAAGCACATACTTACCTTTTGCTAATTTAAGACCACAATTTCTTGCAACACTTACACCTTCATTTTTTTTATCAATTATTATTATTCTATTATCTTCTTTAGCTAATTCTTTAATAACTTTTATACTTTTATCTTTAGAACCATCATTTATTATTATAATTTCAATATTATGTAAATCTTGATTTTGTATAGATTTTATACATTTATCTATATAATCTTCAATATTATATACGGGTACAATTACACTTATATCTATCATCTATTTTATCAACTACCTTTAATTTATAATTTTATTTTCTAATATTTTAATTATATTACTTGTATCAAAACTCATAGCTTGTTCTACTCTATTAATATACGTTTCATCAGCTAATGCTTTTAAAATATTATTAGCTAAGTCTTCTACATTATCAATTTCTGATAAATATCCAAATTCTCCATCATTTAATATTTCACTTACACCAGAACATTTAGTAGCTACTATTTTTTTATCTAAAGCTAAAGCTTCTATTAACACTGTAGGTAACCCTTCAAATTTAGAAGATAAAACAAATAAATCTGATTTTTTTAAATATTTATAAGGATTGTCTACAAAACCAGGCATAATAACTTTTTCCTTAATATCTAATTCTAAAATTAAATTCTCAATACTTTTCTTCTCTTCTCCTTCTCCTAATATAATTAAAGTACAATCTTCTTTTTCAATCACTTTTTTAAAAGCTTTTATTAATACATCAAATCCTTTATTATATACTAATCTTCCAATAGCTATAATTTTTTTACCTTTTGGTAAATTAATATCACTAGATTCTACATTAGCTTTATCTATAATTTCATTTATACATATAGGATTATATATAGTTTCAATCTTATTTTTTAAATCAGGAAATAAATATAAAGCTATTTTTTCACATTCTTTCGATACGCAAAAAACTTTATCAATATTTTTATAATATTTTCTTGATAACTTTATATGTTTATCTGGAAAATAATCTATTAAATTACTATGAATCCATGAAATATACTTTTTATTTTTATTTTTTTTAGACATTTTAGATGTTATATATGTAGGAACTCCTTCTAAAAATCCTACAACAACATCAGAATCTTTTGCAAAACTACATAATTTATTTAATATTATTGTATTTATTTGAACATGTTTTTTTACATAGCCTACTGAATTTAATATTTTATTTTTACTTTTATAAAATTTATTAACTCCACATTCAACTTGAACATCTTCATTTAAATAATTTAAATAAACACCTTGTTTTTCAAATAAAAATATATTAGGAATAAATTTTTCTCTATCTAATGAATTAACTATATTTGTTAATATTCTTTCAGCTCCGCCACCTTCAAGATTATTTAAGACAAAAGTTATCTTTATTTTTTTACTCATTATTTTCTAATCCTTTCAATCTTACAATTATAGCTAATACTGCATATAAAAATGGTAATCCATAACCTGCATAAGACATAGCTGCTAGTAAGAAAGGAAATATAACTATTACTGTACTCGGATTAGCTTTTATTATCATAATATAAAATATTATTAATATTAATAATCCTATAATTCCACTCTCCACAAAAAAAGATAATATAAAGTTATGAGCTGGAAATCCACTTAATAAATAATTTATAGAGTTTTCAAATCCAACTCCAAATAATAAATGTTTAACTGAAGCATTTTCAATATAATCTACTCCATCATTAAATATTGTAAGTTTAGTCATAAAACTTCCATCATTTCTAAATTTATAAAATAATAATGTTAAACCTACTATACCTACAATTACAAGAGCACCATAAATATACTTACTTGATAGTTTAAATTTATTTTTTAATAAGTACATAAGAATTATTAATACTTCAAAAATTATCATACTAATAATAGCTGCTCTAGATATAGTCATAACTACCAATATATTCAATATAATTATTTGTATTATTTGATTTTGTTTATGTTTAACAAATAAATATATGCTAAAAAATAATAATACTAAATACAAAATTGAAACTGCATTAGAATCACTTAACATTATTGAATTAAATTTATATGCATAAATTTTTAAACTTCCATCTGCAATAGTAAAATATTTTTTTTCTGGATTTAAATATCTTATTATAGTTTCTATAGTAAATAACACAACGCTAAAATTAATAAATATTTTTGATATTTTCATAACACAATAATTGCTTAATGGTTTAATAGAAAACAATACTAATGAAAAATATGTTAATGACATTATTACATACATAGCACTAGTCAAATTTGCTTTCACTAATATTTGATCTATTCCTAAATATAAACAATAAATTATATTAAATATGTATAATTTATCTTTTAAAATATCACCTATATTATTTATTCTTTTTATAAATGAGTAAATTAACAGTATAATAGCTATTCCATAAAATAAATATATTGGACTTATAGGTAACACATTACCTAAATAAAATGTGGAAAATATAATTAAACACCCTGCAATTATTAAATTTATATTTTTATCTATACTTTTTATCATTATAATTAAACACCTTTCTTATTTTCTTAAAAAATTTAAATATATCTTTTCTCTTATAGTGTTAGGAAGTAATCTTGGAACACTTCTAAGAGTAAAATTTTTGATTGATTTATATTTATTTATAAAGCCTATTTGATTTAATGATTTTTGTAATTTATACTCTGTTTTAACATAAATAAATCCACCTCTTCTTTTATACATATCAGCACCTGTTCTTGCATAAACTAATGGAATATTTATATTTTTAAATATACAACCATTCACCATCATTCTTGTCCATAAAAAATAATCTTCTGAAAATAACATATGTTGATAACTTCCTGCATTTACTACAGAGCTTTTTTTAAACATTACTGTCATATGATTCATTGGGTTTCTTGTTTGAGCATACATTTTTATTTCTTTATCTTCTACGGGAACACTTTTTATAGTTTTTACATTTTCCATTGAATCATAAAATTCATAAATGCTTGATCCCACTATATCTAGATTTTTATTTTTTTTAAATTCATTTAACTGTAATTCAAATCTATTTTTTACACATATATCATCAGTGTCCATTCTTGCAACTATTTCATTACTGCATTCTAAAAGTCCTATATTTAAAGCCTGACCTAAGCCTACATTTTCTTGTAATTCAATTACTTTTACTAACTCATTATACTTCCCTTTAAAATTTGCAATTACATTTATTAACTCTTCAGGCAAAGGTCCATCTTGAACTATTACTATTTCTTTTGGCTTAATAGTTTGTAAAATTACACTATCTAATGCAGTCTTTAAAAACTTTTCTTTTTCATTTTTATATACAGACATTAAAACTGAAAACTTCATTTTTTACCTCTCCAAATATATTTCTTTATATTGTTCAGCCATAACATTACTACCAAATATCTCTTTAGCTAATTTTTTATTTTTTTCACTTGTTGTAATTAATTTTTTTTCACTACAAATTTCTTTTATACACTTTGCAAGTTCTTTATAGTTGTCTTTTTCAAATATAAATACATCTCCATTCATGTTATTTATTTCTTTATGTGAATCTATATCTGATAATATACATGGTAACCCTGTAGACATAGCTTCTAAAACAGCATTAGGCATTCCTTCTGATTCTGATGTTGATAAATAAATATCTGAACTTTGTAAATATTTAAGCACATCTATTACATGTCCCTTTAATAAAATATTTTTATTATCACCTATTAAAGTATTTATCTCATCTCTTAAATCTCCATCTCCAAGGATAATAAGTAAAGTATTTTTTACATTAGCTTCTAAAAATCCTTTTACTGCTAATACTGGATTTTTAACTTGAATTAATCCTCCACAAAATAAAAATATTTTATTATCTTCATTCAAGCCTAATTCTCTTCGTAATTCCTTTCTTTTTCCTATAGAGTTAAAATATTCATTATCTATTCCGTTTAATACACATACTGACTTTATATTATATTTTTCTTTAATATAACTTCTAACTGATTGAGAACATGAAACAACAATATCAAGTTTTTTTATTGCTTGTACATGTTTTCTTGCTATTATTTTTCCTAAAGTTTCTCCATAACTTGCTGAATAATCTTCTATTATTCTATTGTGTATAGTTGTTATGCATTTACATGGTAGTTTTGCTTTTAATGATGCTATTACACTATCTGCTCTCAATCCATGACAATGCACTATATTAATATTATTTTTATGTATATATTCATACACTTGTTTTTTATTTGAAAATATCCCTTTTATTCTTGAGTTATTTAAACTATGTACCTTTACACCTATGTTAACTAAACTTTGTTTAAATACTTCATCATTGCTGCTACTTAACTCTAAGAGATGTATATTAAATTTATTATTATCTAAATGTTTAACTATATTATATAATACATTCATTGGACCGCATTTTTTTGCACTAGATACAATATATAAAAGATTAGTCATTGTCTATCCCCTTCTTAAAACTATTTTAAATTTCAATAGCTTGTATTATAATTTAAAAATTTGAAATTTTACATAAAATTTGTATGTTTCCTTATACATAAATTAGAGTATGTTAAAATATTAATATTCTAACATACTCTTTCAATTTTTTATAATATCTTAAAATAATTATTTTTTAAACCAATCATTTAATGTATTAGCTATTCCTCTAGCAACTTTAACTTGAGTATTTGGATCTGCTGCTTTTTTAGCATCATTAGAATTAGTTAAAAATCCGCATTCAACTAAAACAGAAGGCATATTAGTATATTTAGTAACATATAAATTACCTTGTTTAGAACCTCTATCATAGTAATTTCCAGATTTAGCTATTACTGGTGCTATTTTATTAGCTAAATACTTACCTTCAGTACTTGCATTACTGTTAGCTGTATCAGTTTTATTACTAGTATACCAAACTTCAGTTCCATGTGCAGATGATTCATTAAATGCATTATGATGTATACTTACAAACAAATCTGCATTTAGAGAATTCGCTAAATTAACTCTTCTTCTTAAACTAATTTTTTCTTCTTCATAAGAAATTTCCCATGGTTGTCTTGTCATTACAATATCATATCCCATTCTCATTAAATCCCCTTGTAATTTTACTGACACATCCATATTAAGATCTGTTTCATTATAAGTGATTCCACCAATATGAGAAATATGACCTTGATCTCCACCTTGATTATGTCCTGGATCTATTACAATTAAAGGTGCAACAACTTTAACATTAATTTCTGAAATATGTTTACTTCCATTTTTGCCAACTGCTTCAACCTTTAAAGTGTGTTTTCCTAAAGTTAAATTAGTTAGAGAAGTTTTTAAAGTATAACCTGCTTTATCATTTTCTGGATATCTTGGATAATCCATTTGTACAAATGGAGAATATTCTCCTGTAATAGCTTTTCCTATAAAGTTATTATCTATATAAACATTTACTGATGCTATACCTGATTCATTCAATGCCCATCCTTGTATAGTTACAGGCTTTGTTCTATCTATTTCAACTATATGACTGTTTATATGAGTTAATGGTGGTAAAAATTTAACTACTTTAATATTAGCTATTTTTTCATGTTTACTTCCATCTTTACCTATAGCAACTGCTTTTACTTCATGATTTCCTAAACTTAATTTACTTGCATCAAATCTTAATGTATATCCTGCTTTGTTATTATTTGGATATCCCGGATAGTCTTGTGCTACAAATGGTGAATCTTCTCCATAAATAGCTTGTCCAACAAATTTGTTATCTATATAAATCTTAACTGCTTCTACTCCTGATTTATTTATTGCCCATCCTTGTATAATTTGATTTGTTGTTTGCTTTAACTCTTTTAAGTTTGTATTTATATGTGTTTTTGGTAATTTTCCTTCTACTACCTTAACTTTTGCTAACTTTTCATGCTTAGTTCCATCTTTTCCAACTGCTTCTGCTTTTATCTCATGATTTCCTAAGCTTAATTTACTTGCATCAAATCTTAACGTATATCCTGCTTTATTGTTGTTTGGATATCCTGGATAGTCTTGTGCTACAAATGGTGAATCTTCTCCATAATTTGCTTTTCCAATAAACTTATTATCTATATATACGTTTACTGCTTCTACTCCTGATTTGTTTATTGCCCATCCTTGTATAACTTGATTGCCTTCTTGTTTTAACTCTTTTAAGTTTGTATTTATATGTGTTTTTGGTGATTTTCCCTCTACTACCTTAACCTCTGCTAACTTTTCATGCTTAGTTCCATCTTTTCCAACTGCTTCTGCTTTTATTTCATGATTTCCTAAGCTTAATTTACTTGCATCAAATCTTAATGTATATCCTGCTTTATTGTTATTTGGATATCCTGGATAGTCTTGTGCTACAAATGGTGAATCTTCTCCATAATTTGCTTTTCCAATAAACTTATTATCTATATATACGTTTACTACGTCTATTCCTGATTTGTTTATTGCCCATCCTTGTATAACTTGATTGCCTTCTTGTTTTA
>NZ_WHJC01000167.1 GCF_009295725.1 Clostridium tarantellae | reverse complement strand
TATATTATAACCTAATTTGATAGAATTTATTAGTGGAAATAATTGACGTTTCGAGTAAACTCTTGCGTCGATTCATCCCCCACCTACCTTCGGTTGAGGTGAGGGAATTCTCTCAATTTTAGTTAAATGGCAACTAATAACATTTCAAAATGTGCTTTAGTTTTATCTACTGTTATAGGGGTAGATAGCAAAGGAAAAGATATTATTAAAACTCAAAAATTTGAAAGAGTGAAGCCCTCCACATCAGCTGATAATATATTAGCTGTAGGTGATGCTTTAGGAAACTTATTAATAAGCATTAAAGGACAACCTACTGTAGGCATGGACACTCAAGGTATTATACTTGAATAAACCTTTTATTATATTTTCTAATAAGTAGTTAAAAATTGAAAGGAGGAAAGGATTATGTCTATAAAAAATGAAAAAACTTTAATTATGGTATTTAAGGATGAAAAGAATGAAAATATATCTTTAAGTATAAGAAATATTAATGATATTACAAATGAACAAGTTAATGGTTGTATGGATACTATTTTAGAAAAAAATATATTTGAAAGTAAAGATGGTATGAATTTAGTTTCAAAAGTTTCTGCTAGAATAGTTCACACTACTACAACACCTTATGAATTTCAATAATAAGGTTAAAAATATAAAGTAAAATAAGGAGGACAAGCTAATGGCTAGTTTTATTAAAAATAAGCGTTCATTTTCTCTTGAATATCAAATAGGAGTTGATGATAAAGGTAATCCAGTATTTTTTAATGAAAAATTTGATAATGTAAAAGTAACAGCAACAGATGATCAGATTTATACATTAGGAAATGCTGTAGCTACTGTTTTAGTAGCAAATGGTGCTAAAGTTAAAGTAAAAGATAGTTATGGAATATCTACAGAAATTTAAAATAAATTGTTTAGTTTTAATGGACTAGACATAAGAAGGGAGAAATATAATATGGCAGTAAAACAAGCGTATGCCTTAGTTTTAGGTTTTAAAAATAGTAAGAAAAAGACTTGCACTATAACTATAGATAATGTTAAAGAAGATTTAACACAGGATAATATAACACCTGTTATGGATGCAATTTTAGCAGATAATATAATCATCACATCTACTGGAGATGATTTAGTATCAAAGGTTTTTGCAAAGGTGGTAGCAAAAACAGAAACAGACTACCAATACCAATAAACTATATTTAAATAAAAGGGCTTAAAAAGCTCTTTTATTTTTCTTTATAATAAGTTTTTATATATTTACTAAATAAATTAAGGAGAAAAAAATGGAAGACTTTATTGCTTTAATTGCTAATGTGGGCTTTCCTATAGTTATTACATCCTATTTATTAGTACGTATGGAAAATAAAATGGATAAACTAACTATAGCAATAAATGATTTAGCACATCATTTAGATAATAGCACTAAAAAAATTAATTAATGTTAAAATTTACAACTAATAAAATCTCCAGCTTGTTTAAACTGGAGATTTTTTATATTATGAATTATTTTATAGCCTTCAAAATATACTTTTTTAAATATTTAATTAATTATTTACTCTAATTAGCCCATTAGAGGTTATTTTAAATGAATATAGGCTTATATCTGAATCTATTGGAGGCAATTTATTAACTATCTTATTTTCAAAGTTAGTAACTGTTAGTGTAGATACGGTTTTATTGTGTACACTAATAACTATCTGATATCCATATTCAAATTTTAATCCATTAAATTTATCTGCAAAAGCATCACCTTTTCTATTTTGTTCTAAGGTAAAGTTACTTATAAGATTTCTAAAAGAATCACTTAAAGTTATAGTCCAAAAATCTTTTTCCGTTGTTTGAACATTAGTTGATAATACTATTAATCTTTTAGTTAACTTATTAAACTGTATGGTAGCAATAACCTCATTGTTATCATTAACTAGTAATAAAGTATTTACTATTCTAAAGTTATTTTTTAATGCAGGTCTATTATCTATTACAACTTGCTCATTATTTTTATTAGGAGTATAACTAGCTTCACCTTCAAAATTTGAAATTTGTATTTTTGATTTATCTGCATAAGATAAGCTTAAATAATCTAAATCATCAAAAGATTTTTCATTTACTTCCCTAGCAAAACCATCTGCAATTTCACCTGAATTAAATTTAGAAGTGAAGTTTATAAGTCCTGAATTTTTTTGAGATAAAAATGCTAAATATTCAGTATTAGTAGCACTAGGATCTGTATCAGGTATTTCCCCTGTGGCTGAAACATCAAACTTATTGTTAGCTGCTAATTGAATATTAACTACTTCATTATCAGCTTTACTATTTACAATAATATTACTAATAGGAATATTTAAATCTCCAGTAAATGCTACTAACCCATTATTTGTTATAGTATAACTTTCCTTATTATTATTTGGTATATGTGTTTGTCCCGTGCTAGGAATATCTGAAATTTCTATGCTATTAGGTTGAAGGTAATAAAGTTCTATTATATCTCCAATTTCAAATGGAAAATAATTAAAATCATACTCCAAATTTTTTGCCTTTGCATTACAGGTTATAAAGGAATATGCTTTTACTTTTTTACTTGTACCATTACGAAGTTTAATAATAAAATATTCTTTAATTCCTTCACTATAATTAGGAATTTCACTAGTGGAGCTAATAAGAAATCGTTTATTTCCACTATCAAATTGAATATTGGCTACATCATTTCCATTATTTCCTTTTATTTTTATAGTATTAGGCAATGTGGTAACAGTAGGAGGAATAACTGGGGTTGGTGGAGTATAGGACACTAATCCTGTAGAGGTTATTTCATAATATTCTATTTGTTTTGTAGGAGTATGAAGTGATCCTCCATTAGGATAATTGGTAATATTTATAGATTGAGGAGAGAAATAATTTAATTCAATAAAATTTCCTAATTCGAAAGGTGAGTTATTTAAATTATTAAAGAAATCTTCTCCACTAGAATTAGAAATAAACGAAACTTCTTTTTTTGTTTCTTGAGTATTTTCATCTCTTAATTTAATATTAAAATACTCTCCATCTCCAGCTTCTATATAAGGAGTTTTATAAGTAGGTTTAACTAAGAATACATTATTAGTAATATCAAATAAAATTCTAGAACTTTCCTCACCAGTATTAGCCTTTATAATTATTTCATTTGGTAAAGTAAGTGAAGTTGGTGAAGGACCTGGTGGGGTGTATGGAGCTAATCCCCTAGGAGTTATTCTATAGTATTCTTTATTAACTGTAGGTGTATGTCTTCTTCCTTTTTCGGGATAATCAAGAATAAGTATTTGTTTAGCATCTAAATAATATAATTCTAAAATATCATTAAATTGAAAGTTTTGTCCATTTAAAGTATTTTTAAAATTTTCACTATTTTCATTAGTTAAAATAGTAGAACTAGCTTTTACATTTCTATTATTATTATCCTTTAGTTTAAGTGAAAAATAAGTGATATCTTTAATAGTATCATTAGGTATAACCTTATAAGAAGTAATTACTAACTGCTTATTATTACCATCAAATTTTATGGTTGATACAGTACCTGATTTTCCTCTAACTATAATAGTATTTGTTAAATCTACTTCAACAGGCATAGGATTATATGCAATTAATCCTTCAGGAGTTATTTTGAAATGTTCTACATTAATATTAGGAATATGAGTTTGTCCTTCATCTGGAAAGTTAGTTACAGAAACTTTATTAGGAACTGTATAATTTAATTCTAAAACATCCCCATATTGAAAAGATTGTCCATTTAAATCACTTTTAAAATTATCAGCATTTAAACTACTTATAATTGAATTACTAAACTTTTCATATTCATTGTTACTATCCTTTAAAGCTAAAGTAAAAAATGTATTTCCACCTCCACTAGGGTCTGCAACCCTACCTGTAGAAGTTACTAAAAATTCTTCATTATCTTTATCAAATTCTATTTTAGCTACTTCAACATTAGCATCAGAATTATTATTTATTAAAATTGAATTTTTAAGTTTGTTTATACTTGAAGGAATGGGTATTATAGGATTTACAGTACAATCTAACTTTGGAGGTTGGTTAGAGGGACAAGTAATAGCAGTTTTTTGTGCATACAAAAACAAAGTAATATTTTGAAATAAAGTTTTACAGTCAATTAAACTAATAAATACATCTTCTATACAATATTTCACGCAATATGTGTCATTGAAAATGTCTGTATTACCTTCAATAACTATAAAGGTACAAAAAGGAAGATTAAAGGAAATGGTATTAATATTTTGACTTTCAGTTAATGCAGTGTAAACTATATTTTCACACACATAACCATCTATCAATAATTTTTTACCTGTTAATGTTAATCCTTCTGAATTTACCCTAGGACTTTCAGGGGTATCTATTATTTTAGTTGATGTTATAAATACATTTACATAAACCTTTTGAATAGCTTCAATTCCAATATTATTGCAATCTAAAGTTGAAATTGCTGGAATAGTAATTTCAGTCCAAGGTCTATTATGAAAGGGTCCTAATTTTTTAGTAAATGTATTTACATCACATAGACCTATTACCTCATAATTATTTTTGTTTGAACAGGTACAATACAACTTTATACCTCCTTTTAAAAAAAATTTTTAAGATAATAATATAATATTATTAACAAAGCAATATTGTTAATATTTTGAATAAATAAAATAATTATCCAAAGTTAGCTGTAATAAAATATTTAAAAAGTGTTTTGATTATATATTAAAATCAAAACACTCTTTTTCAAATATTTTTCTTATTCATCTTTTTTTCTTATTTTTCTTCCTACTGCTATTGATATTATACCAAATAACCATAATGGTAAAGGATTTGTATCTTCAGGTGGTAGAGTTTTTCCTTTGTAATTTTTAATAAATTCTTCATTCTTAGATTCTTTTAATTCTTCTTTTAAAATATTAGATTGTGGTTCTGGTAATAATATATTCTCTATGATTTTTTCTGAATTTTCTTCTGCTATTGAAGATTTTTTTCTATTTATATTAAATTTTTCTGATTGAATTTTAGGTACTAAAAAATCTTTAATTATAGGTTGAAATTCTGGAGATAATTTTTTTAATTTTTCTTTATTTTTTACTATTATTTCTCTAAAGAATTTTAACTCTTTTCCCTGTTCATTTTTTATACTATAAATTAGGGTATAACTTCCTAATTTATTTACATCCACATTTCCTTCTATAATTATTGAAGATGTTAAATCATTATTTTGTGAATCTATTGCTTTTATTCCTTTCATAACATCAAAGGGTTCACCATAGGGTATTTCTATGTTATTAACACCTAATATTTCTATATTATTAATAGCTCTAACATTAATTCGTCTAGTTATTCTAGTGTCATTTCCATCATTATCTGTTACTGAGTAAATTAAATCATATGTTCCAACTTTGCTTGTATCTAAAATACCTTTAACAATTATTTTTTCTGTTAAATCCCCATTCTCTTTATCTAAAGCAATAATACCTCCATCATAAGGATTAAAGTAATCTCCCTGTTTAATAACTGTATTTTTTATATTTAGGAAATATGGTTTTTCATTACTTCTTACAGTTACTTTTCTTTCAGCAGTGGTTGTATTTCCATCACTGTCTGTTACAGAGTAAATTAATGTATACTCTCCTTCAATATTACTATCTACTTTACCTTTTATGGAAACTAAATTAGTTATATTTCCATCTTCTTTATCATTAGCTAAATAGCTGTTTTCAAAATTATCTCCCACCTTTATAGTAGTATCTTCTAATGCTAGTATTTTAGGCTTAGTATTTGTTCTTACAGTTATAACTCTTTCAGCAGTAGTTGTATTGCCATCACTATCCCTTACTGAATAAGTTAATTTATAATCACCTACTGCATTATTATTTACACTACCTGTAACTGAAATTTTATTAGTTAAATCCTTATCTTCAAAGTCTGAAGCTGCTATACCTTCTAAAGGATTAAATTCATCTCCTATTTTTATAACTTTATTTTCAGCTCCATTAATTAAAGGTTTTTCATTGCTTTCTACTATAATTTTTCTTTCAGTGGTGATTATATTTCCATCTGAATCTGTAATGGAATATTGTATTTTATACTCTCCTATTTTTGAGGTATCTACATTACCTGTAACTAAAATATTTTTAGTTATATCTCCATCTTCAAAATCTCTTGCTAAAATACCTTGTAAAGGGTCAAATTTATTACCTACTTTTAATTTTACCTCACTAGTACCTATTATTTCTGGTTTAGTATTACTTCTAACTTTTACACTTCTTCTTACTGAGGAAATATTTCCATCACTATCTGTTACTGAATATACTAAGGTATATACTCCTTCTTTTATAGTGTCAACATTTCCCTCAATATTTATTTTACTGGTTAAATCTCCATCTTCTTTATCATTAGCTGTTACTCCTAAAGTTTCATTAAAGTTATCATAAGCTTTTATAGTAATAGCATCAGCACCTGTTATTACTGGTTTTTCATTACTTCTTACAGTTACTTTTCTTTCAGCAGTGGTTGTATTTCCATCACTGTCTGTTACAGAGTAAACTAATTTATATTCTCCTTCAGTATTACTATCTACTTTACCTTTTATGGAAACTAAATTAGTTATATCTCCATCTTCTTCATCCATAGATAATACCGCTAAAGAAGTATTTTCAAAATTATCTCCCACCTTTATAATAGTATCTTCTACTGCTAGTATTTTAGGCTTAGTATTTGTTCTTACAGTAATAACTCTTTCAGCATTAGTTATATTTCCATCACTATCTGTTACCGAATAAGTTAATTTATAATCACCTATTGCATTATTATTTACACTACCTGTAACTAAAATTTTATTAGTTAAGTCTTTATCTTCAAAATCCGAAGCTATTATACCTTCTAAAGGATTAAATTCATCTCCTATTTTTATAACTTTATTTTCAGTTCCACTAATTATAGGTTTTTCATTGCTTTCCACTATAATTTTTCTTTCAGCGGTGGTTGTATTTCCATCTGAATCTGTAATGGAATATTGTATTTTATACTCTCCTATTTTTGAGATATCTACAGCACCTGTAACTGAAATATTTTTAGTTATATTTCCATCTTCAAAATCTCTTGCTAAAATACCTTGTAAAGAATCAAAAGTATTACCTACTTTTAATGTTACCTCACTAGCACCTATTATTTCTGGTTTGTTATTACTTCTAACTTTTACTCTTCTTCTTACTGAGGAAATATTTCCATCACTATCTGTTACTGAATATACTAAGGTATATACTCCTTCTTTTATAGTGTCAACATTTCCCTCAATATTTATTTTACTGGTTAAATCTCCATCTTCTTTATCATTAGCAGTTACTCCTAAAGTTTCATTAAAGTTATCATAAGCTTTTATAGTAATAGCATCAGCACCTGTTATTA
>NZ_WHJC01000166.1 GCF_009295725.1 Clostridium tarantellae | reverse complement strand
GTTATATTTATATAATTTAGCTTAATTTGGCGAAAGTTATATAATAATAAATTATTATATATACAATTTACCATATTTATGTTAATTTGTATATATTTATCATGAATATATACAAATTAAGCAGTATGTTGTTTAACATACTGCTTATTTCTTATTATGATGCTAATGTAACTTTTATATTTATAGGTTTACCGTCTCTTATTGCTTTTAATGTTATTACATCACCATTATTACATTTTTCTTTTAACTTATTCATTTCCTCAGTAGTTTTAACTCTTTGACCATTAAATTCTACTATTAAATCTCCACCTTTTAGTCCTGCTTTTTCAGCTGGACTAAATTCTTGAACATTAACCACATAAATACCTTCTTGTAAATTATTAAGTTTAGCTGTTTCTGCATTTATATCTCTAGCAGTTATACCTAACTTCAATATTGGTTTTGATAATGCATCTAATCTATCTCTTACTTTATCTATAGGAATTGAAAAACCTATTCCTTCAATTTCTTCTCCAACTTTCTTAGCTGTATTAATTCCTATTACTTGTCCTTGAGAATTTATTAAAGGTCCTCCACTATTTCCTGGATTAATAGCTGCATCCGTTTGTATATATTGAGTTACATTAACTCCATCCGTACTTATTTGTCTATTAGGAGAACTTACTACTCCTTTAGTTACAGTTGAACTAAACTCTTTTCCTAATGGATTTCCGATAGCTATAACATCTTCTCCTGGTTTAAGCTTATTAGAATCTCCAAGTTCAGCAACTCCTGGCATTTTTACATCATCAGTTATTTTTATAACTGCAATATCTTCTTTTGGATCATAATTAACAACCTTAGCATTTACTTCTGTACCATCATAAAAAATTACTTTAACTTCTTGTGCTCCATTTATTACATGATAATTTGTTACAATATACCCATCATCATTAATAATAAATCCTGATCCTATACCTTCTTGTTCTTTCATTGTAAAGAAAGAATCTTGTACTAAACTTTTAGTTGATACTCCAACAACTGCAGGTTTTACTTTTTCAACTGCTTGAGGTACTGTTAATGCTCCTTCCTCTTTAGCAAATTGATGTGGCATATTATCATAAACATTCTTTGAACTTACCGTCTCAACTTTGTTATTTTTAGGCAAAAAATAAATACTACTTGCACCAATTACTCCCCCAAGCATGGCACATACTAAACCACTAGCTACAAATACTGCAGACTTCTTTAAATTTCTTTTTTTTCCTGACACATTTTTTTTCAATTTTTTAGAATTAGATTTATCTTTAACCTCTTCATTTTTATCGAAATTATTTTTAACTTCATCTTCTGTTACATAAACAAAATCTTTTATTTCATTAATTTCATCTTTATCTTTTTTATCACTATCCATTCCAAAATACTCTTCATTAGATTCTTTTTTATTTTTTTCATCTTCATTATCATTAAATTTGTTAAACTTATCCATAACTATACCCCTCCGATACTTTTCTGAAATTCTATAGTTATATATTAGCTATTATTTGTGTCATTTCAATGTCATAAATTTTGTTTTATGAAGATAATTGGACTTTCAAAGTATCTATCATAGATTTAATAGCTTCTATTATTACTTCTGGTTTTTCTAATGAAACATATTCATATTGATTATCTGCTGTAATTATTTCTGTTAGTTCTGGACTTCCTATCATTTTAAGCTCTTCTAAATATTTTTTATTATTATCACTAATTATAATTTTTAATGGCCACTTAGATAGTGCTCCCTCTTTTTGAATAGAACTGTTTAAATTAAGGATATTATTTAATTCATTGTAATAAGCTGATGTGAAATTTTTATTAAGCCTAAAAACATTGTAATTCGTTAATTGTTCTTCATTAAAATATTTATTCACTGAATTTGGTACTGGAAGTAAACCAAACTTATTTAATAAATCATTAATTCCTATGTAAGAACCATATTTATTAAACTTACTAATAAATTTTTTATTTTTAAAATTACTGATATAATCATTATTTTTTAAGGCTGATACGTTTATTGGATTAACTAATACAACCCCACTTACTAAATCTGGATATAAATTGGCAAAACTTGAGATTAATATACTACCGTATCCTTCACCCACTAATATATATGGTCCACTTAATCCAACTTTTTTTAATATCATTCTTAAAAGTCTAGCTTGCTCTTCAGGATTTCTATCTTTTCCATACTCTGAAAATCCATAACCAGCTCTATCATAAGAAAAGGTCCTTATTTTATACTTATCTGAAATAACCTTTTGAACTTTTCCCCATTGATCTATTCCCATTCCTATATCTGATTCAAAAATAACAGTTGGTTTTTCTTCACCTAAACTTTTAAAATAATATTTTTTATTATCTATTCTTACATATTTGTTTTTAGATTCTAAAGATTTAAGTTGTATTTTATCAGATATAATTTGATATATAAAGCCTATTGATAATATTATTGCTATAAATATTATTATTTTCTTTATGATACTGCTAGGCTTTATATTTTTATTATGTTTTATTTTATAAAAACCATTAGAATAAGGAATAAACTTCATTTTTTCTTTCATTAATTACCTCTCCCCTAGTCTTAAATTAGGCTTAGCATTTATATCCATAGTGGATACATTCCCCTTTATAAATTCAAAATATGCAGCACTTCCAATCATAGCTGCATTGTCAGTACATAGTATTGGTGATGGAAATAATACCTTAATCCCTCTTTTACTTCCTTCCTTTATAAGATTTTCTCTTAATGCTGAGTTTGAAGCTACTCCACCAGCAATAGCTATCTTATCTACCTTTCTAATCTTACATGTTTTTATTACATTATCAGTTAATACCTCAACAACTGCTTTTTGAAAACTAGCAGCTACATCTGCTACATTAATTTCTTCTTTTTTCATTTCCATTTTATTTAAATAATTAAGAACCGCTGATTTTACTCCACTAAATGAAAAATCTAAAGTATCATCATGAAAATTAGCCTTAGGAAATTTTATTGCATTCGCATTTCCTTGCTTAGAAATTTTATCTATCTTAGGTCCTCCTGGATAACCTAATCCTAAAGCTCTTGCAACTTTATCATAAGCTTCACCAGCCGCATCATCTCTTGTTTCCCCTATAATTTCAAAATCACCATAATCTTTAACATAAACTATAAAAGTATGTCCTCCTGATACAACTAAACATATAAATGGTGGTTCTAAATCTAAATGATCTATAAAATTTGCACTTATATGCCCTTCTATATGATTCACACCTATAAGGGGCTTTCCTAAAGCATAAGCTAACCCCTTAGCATATTGAAGTCCAACCAATAAAGCTCCTACTAGTCCTGGACCATACGTAACAGCTATTGCATCTAAATCATTCTTTGATATATTAGCTTTTTCTAGTGCCTCTTCTACTACTATATTAATTGCTTCTATATGCTTTCTAGAAGCAACTTCTGGCACAACTCCCCCAAACTTTTTATGAGTTTCTATTTGAGAAGATATTATATTTGATAATACTTTTCTTCCATTAACAACAACTGCCGCTGCTGTTTCATCACAACTACTTTCTATTGCTAAAATTATCTTATCATTCATAAGTTTATACCTCTTAACTAAATATTTTATTATTATTTAATTACTATTATACTTTAAGTATTATACTTTATAGTTTTATCACATTCAAGAAATGATAACATTAAATTATTTATCTACTTTAAAAAATTACGTTTATTTTATAAAACTATGATATAATTTTTTACATAATTTAATTATATAAATTAGGAGTATTATAATATGAATTGTTACGCAAAAGTTATAGTTAAAGGCTCTCCTATTACAAAATCAAACTTTAAATTATTTAATTCTAAAGGAAGAGCTATATTGCCTACTAATTCTGGAAAATATCATGATAGATATGCTGTATATGAAGAAGAGATTGCTTACCAAACTAAAAACCAAAATCCTAACTTAGTATTAAAAGAATCTCTTATAGCAATTCTTAAAGTTTATTATAAAAGTGAAAAACGTCATCCAGATACTAATAATATAACTAAAAGTATATTCGATGGTATAGAAAAAAGTGGTTTAATAATTAATGATATGCAGATTAGAAGAATTATAATAGAAGAGTTTTATGATAAAGAAAATCCAAGATTTGAACTAGAGCTATTTGGAGAAAGTTCGTACAAGATTTCTTATGAAATAATAAAACATAAAGAACTTAAAAATAAAATATTATATGATAAGCCACCAAACAAAAAAAAATCACTAGAATCTAATTCTTGTAAAACTTACACTAAAAAGTTAGAAAACAAAAATACTTTAATACTTTCTTGTTCTATATGCAATAAAACCGTTACTGTTGGTGAATATGTAAGCGCTAATAAGGGTACAACTATAATTTGTAGAAAATGCTTATCAAAAACTTTTTAAAACATGGAGGATTTTTATGTCTTTAATTTGCATTGGTGATTCACTCACTGCTGGATATGGTATAAGTAAAAAAGATTGTTGGGTTTCTAAGTTAAATGAAAATAATTTTAATTTTATAAATAAAGGCGTTAATGGAGATACTTCTATTGGAATTTTAAGTAGATTTTTTTCTGATGTTATAGCAAATAATCCAGAAAAATGTATTATAATGTGTGGAACTAATGATATTATAATGAACAAATCTGTAAGTACTATAATAGATAATTTAAACTTAATGGTAAAAGATTTGTTATCTTCAAAAATAGTTCCTATAATACTTTCGCCACCAAAAATATTTAAAGATTTAGCTATTAAATATTGGAGTTCTAATATTAATTATGATTTAGTTAATTTAAAACTAAATCAATTAAATGAAGATTTAAAAATATTTTGTAAAAAAAATAATGTTTTATTAATTAGTTTGTTTGATTTAATACCTTTAAATTCTATATATTATACAGATGGTATACACTTAAGTTATGAAAGTAATGAAGTTATATATACTAAAATTAAAAATAGATTAGCTTTATAAAGCTAATCTATTTTCCCTAAATATTCACAAGCTTCTATTCCTGCTTGTTCTCCATCCTTTACACATACATTAGATAAACTATAACAATGAACTATATTTCCACACGCAAAAATTCCATCTTTAGAAGTTAAATAATGTTTATCTACTTCTACACCATTATTCATTTCATTAAGCTTTAATCCTAATTTTTTTGCTAAATCATTTTCTGGTGACCATGGTACTGATATTAGTAATGAATCACATTCTATAAATTCATTTTCTAATTCGCCTAACTTTGATATTATTATTCCCTCTACTCTTTCTGTTCCTTTTAATTCATTAATCATATATCCTAATTTGATATTAATATTAAAAGCTTTTATTATTTTCTTAGATTTTTCATTATCTATTTTTAATTCATTATTTGGTTCAATTATAGCCTTTATATTAGCACCTTCAATTATAAGCCTTCTAGCCACAATTATATCTGTATCAGATGAACCAACCATAACTATATTTTTTCCTGGTAAATATCCTTGAAAATTTATAAATCTATGAGCTGTTCCTACAGTATAAATCCCTGTAAATTTATTCAAAGGAACACTTACATTCCCATCAAATTTTTCTCTACTTCCCATAGCTAATATTATTGCTTTTCCTTTTATCTCTCTCATTCCCTCTTCTTGATTAACATATCTTATAATTTTATCTTTATTTATAGATAAAACCATTGTATTTAATTTTATTTCAATATTTAATTCTTTTATACTTTCAACAAAGTATTCGGTGTATTCACTTCCTGAAACTTCAGTTTTAAATATTTTTTTTCCAAATCCACAATGTATACACTGATTTAAGGCTCCTCCTAGTACATCTTCTCTTTCAAGTAATAAAACTCTTTCAATTCCATTTTTTTTAGCTGATATAGCCGCTGCCATTCCTGCTGGTCCACCACCTATTACAATAACATCATAAGTGTCCATAAATTAAGATTTACCAATGTAAATCTGCGCCTCCTCTCATAAATATTAAATATATTTTTATAATTTTATAACTTTTCCATATGAATTTATAATTTCAACAATTGTATACATATTTGTTATATTACCAACTTCTAACCCATCTTTTATTCCATAAAAATCCAAACACGTTCCACAACATAAAATTTCTACGCCTCTATCAATTAATTTATTTAAAGATTCTAAAACACTAGAACCTTTAACCGTAAGCTTTACTCCACTATTAATAAATACAAGTTTTTCAGGAATAATATCACTTTCAGATAAAGTATATATATACCCTTTCATTAAAATTTCACCTAAATTCACATCACCATCACCTAATAAATCTGAAGAAATAAGCAAAGCATAATTTTCATCTTTATTTAAATGTTTTTTACTAATATTATTTTTCTCAATATTTATAAGAAAAAGATCATTTTCTTTAAAAAAATCTACTTTATATCCACATCCTATAGCATATTTACAAATATTATCTTTAGAAATTTCATTATCAACTATAATTTTTGCTTCTCCTTTTTCTATGCTATCAAAATATTTTTTAGTATTTATAACAGGCATAGGACATATCATACCTTTACAATCTATTAATTTCATAATTCACCTCTATACAAATTCTATATAATATTAAGATATCATACTTTTTAATATATTCCTATAAATTATACTTTTTGTTATTTATATTTTAATTAATGATACTTTTTTCTAAAAAAATTTATTAAATATGATATAATAAATTGTATTAATTTTAAGTGATATTTTAAAATTTCATAAAGAGGTGTATAATGAATACTAAGAAATCAAGTACAAATTTTATAAGCAAAATGAAACCTCATTTTGATAAAAATTCTATCGTAAGATTAGCATTCTATGTATTTGTTTTAATTGCTATTGTAATTAAAGGCTCTATATTTTTAGGATTTGCATTAAATACAGATGCCTATAACTTAGACTTTAGTTTAGGGTTTAAAGAAGCAAGTTACTTTAGAAATTATTACATTTCATTCGCTGCTATATTCTTAAGTATATGTTTATTATTTAAAAATAGAGGGAAATTTATAGCTTTAATTATTATTGATTTAATTATTACAATATTATGTTTACTTGACATAATGTATTTTAGAGGCTTTCAAACAGTACCTTCTGTGTTATTATTTAGTCAAACAGCTAATCTTGATAATTTGGGTGGAAGCATACTGTCAATGATTAGTTCGCAAGATTTTTGGTTTTTTGCAGATTTCATAATACTAATAATAGCATATATATTTTTTAAAAAAAGCTTCAAA
Organism: Clostridium tarantellae; assembly: GCF_009295725.1. GTDB lineage: Bacteria > Bacillota > Clostridia > Clostridiales > Clostridiaceae > Sarcina > Sarcina tarantellae. The sequence goes on along the minus strand of NZ_WHJC01000166.1, from coordinate 209 downwards.
AAAGCTAAATGTAATTTTATAGGATTTTTAATTACATTAATTCTTTCAATTTCTTACATAGCTTATGTTCCTTTTAATTTATATGTTTTAAAAAATGAAGATGTTAAAAATGGTTATCTTTTTAGTAATTATGATCCAACTAATACCGTTACATATTTTTCTCCTGTAGGTTATCACGTTATGGATGTTATAAACACTATAAAAAATTC
>NZ_WHJC01000165.1 GCF_009295725.1 Clostridium tarantellae | reverse complement strand
AATAAACACTACAGATAAGGGAGTAGATATAAATAAATTTAATTTTAATGGTGAATGGAATTATGTAATAGGTGCAGCATGGACAAATGATATAAATGCAACTTTTTCATTGAAATTTAAAGGTATATCTATTACATTGATGGGTATAAAAGATCCAAATCATGGTATATATGAAATTTCTATTGATAATGGAATTGTTAAAGAAATAGATGGATATTCATCAAATAGAACAGAAATTATATCTATATTTGATAGTGGTTTATTAAATTATGGTGATCATATATTAAATTTTAACTTAAAGGGAATTAATCTTCATGGTGGACGACCAGATGGACAAATAAATTATGCTATAGTTAATTTAGGTATTCAATATGAACAGAAAATAGTATATTATAATTTATCTGAAGGAATTTTAGAAAATGGCGCACAATTAGGAACTGGAGCTTCTGCTAAATATGTATCTAATATAGGAGGAATGCTAGATGGTTCAGCTTCTGTTAGTGTATATTCTCTAAATGATTTACATTATAAATTATCTATAATTTATAGACAGGATGATGATGTTAAAAAATTTATAAAAGTAGATATTAATGGTATTAATACAGGAAGTATTTATAATGTTATACCAGCTAATCCAGGTAAAACTACTTTAAATGTAAAGTTAAAATCAGGAGAAAATATTATTAAAATTCATGGAGATGGTAAAAATTTTGCACCAGATTTAGGAATACTTTATATTTCTAAAATAAATCCTGTAACTTCAGTAGTATTAGGAGAAAATAATTATGATATAACAGCTGGATTTTTGTCTGGTGGTGCAACAAATGGTAAAGGAAGTTCATCTAAATATATATCTTATTTAGGTGGGGCTAATAATGGTGAAGTAACTATAACAGTAAATGTTTTAACTTTAGGTATTTATAAATTAGCTATAAATTATATAAATAAAGAAAATTATACAAAACAATTAAAAATAGATGTTAATGGAATAAATACAGGTACTATTTATTCACTTGCCCCTGCTAATCCAGGTATATTTAATACTGTCATATTATTAAATTCAGGAGATAATAAACTTAAATTCTATGGAAATAATATGCAAAAGGCTCCTGACTTAGGCATAGCGGCTATAAAATCCATTGAAAATATGTTAAGTATGGCTAATTTATCAAATGGAGCTGAAAAAAATAATTCAAATATAATAACTGAATTAGGTGGTATTAATGATGGAACAGCAACAATAAACTATAATGCATCAATATCTGGAGAATATTATATGTTTATTATGGTAAAAGGGGTTCAATGTAAGTTATCCATTGATATTAATGGTATAAACACTGGAATTATTTACGATATATCAGAATCTAGTGTGGTGCTTAAAGTATATAATGTAAAATTTATTGAAGGAAATAATAAAATAGAATTTCATGGCAATGGAATTGATTTAGCACCAGATTTATATTATTTGAATATTAAATTTTAAGGGAAAAAATTGAAATTATTTATTTGAAATTCAAAAAAAATTGAGTTTAATAATATAAATTCCTTTTAATATTAATTTTTAATTGACAAATTTAAAGTTTAGGTCTATATTAAATAAGGACATAAAATTAATATAGTTGTTAGGTGAGGCTCCTATAAAGAAATATGCTGCTACCCAGAAAAATCGAGAGATTCCAATGGGTTAACAGAAATTATCGTGAAGGTAATTTTTAATGTAGCTGACTATTTTATTAGTCTAAGCTCTATAGTGCTAAAGCTCTACAAATGAACATTTATTGCATTTTAGGACTTTTTAGCGCACCGCTGAAAAGTCTTTTTTATAAATAATATTTTAAATTTATAAAATTTTATATTGTTTTTGTGAAAAATTGTAATTTAAAGGGGATGATATAAATGGATAGTTCTTGGCCCAAAAGGAGTAGAAAATTTAATAAAGTTAAAGAGGAAAGAACAGCAAGCTAATTTATATTAAACTGCTATGTATTTCCTCTCTAAATAAGGAGGATATACAAATGAAATTACAAATCAATAAGCAAGAATTAAGAGAGTTCTTATTATATTCATCAATGAAACAATTAAATGAATATATTTATCATGTCCATCCAGCGGATATTTTAGATGTAATTAATGATAATAAAGAAAAAACATTATTAATTTTAAGTAAATTACCAATAAGTGTGGTAGCACAAGTAATTGATGAAGCAGATAATGATGAAAAATTTTATTTGTTAAATAAATTTCCTGAGGATAAGCAAAAGGAAATAGTAAAAGAAATGTCATCAGATGAATTAGTAGATTTAATTGGACATTTAAATGAAGAAGCTAGTAATAAAATTTTTGAAAAAATCCCCAAAGAAGATGTAGCTGATTTACGTCAGCTTTTAAGTTATGAACCACAAAGTGCTGGTGGAGTTATGGCTACTGAATTTATAAAAGTTTCTGAAGATATGACAGTAAAAGATACTTTTAAATATTTACAAAAAACTGTAGATGATGTTGAGAGTGCTTATTATATTTATGTATTAGATGAAAATGACATTATTAAAGGAGTAGTTTCTTTAAAGGAAATAGTTGTAAATAATTTTAATACACCTATATCTAAAATAATGAACAATCAAGTTATTACAATTCCTTTTGATATGGATCAAGAAGAGGTTGCACATAAATTTGAAAAATATGGATTTGCAACAATGCCAGTTATAGATAAAAATGATAAGATGATAGGTATAATTACTGTAGATGATATTATGGAAATATTAAAAGATGAGACAACAGAAGACTTTCATAGATTAGGTGGAATTGATGAAGGAGAAAGAGTTGATAGTACTGTAAAAGAATCTGTAAAAAGTAGATTACCTTGGTTATTGGTTAATTTAGTTACAGCTATATTAGCTTCATCAGTAGTAAGTTTATTTGAAGGTACTATTAGTAAAGTTGTTGTACTAGCTACATTCATGCCAATAGTAGCTGGAATGGGAGGAAATGCTGGAACACAAACTTTAACAATAGTTGTAAGGGGATTAGCTTTAGGTGAATTAACTCCTAAAAATTCTAAAGTTATTTTATTAAAGGAAATCGGTGTTGGAATTATAACAGGTATATCTATTGGTATAGTAGTAGCTTTATTAGCATTAATTTGGGAAGGTAATCCTATTTTAGGGTTAGTAATAGGTATTGCTATGATATTAAATATGGTAGCTGCTACCGTTTCAGGATTTATTGTTCCTTTAGTTTTAAAAAAATTAAAGATAGATCCAGCATTAGCTTCAGCAGTATTTGTTACTACAGTAACTGATGTTTTAGGATTTTTCTTCTTTTTAGGATTAGCAAGTGTATTTTTAAAATATTTAGTTTAATAAAGTATTGAGAGATTTAAATCTCTCAATACTTTATTTTTTTTTATTAAATTTTCTTTTTTTATCTTCAGAATAAATAGAATAAGCTAAAAAAATATAATATAAAATTCTACTAGAAACTATAATAATAGCTAAAAACATTACAAGATAAGTGAATGATTGAGACATAATTAATCACCTTATAAATTTTAATTATAGTATAGTGTATGTTTTTGAAAACGTTTTGAGTATATATTTTTTAATAATTGAAATAAAACTTCTTTTATTTTTTAATATTATCATAACTTAATTTAAAAATTGATTTTAAAATTAAGTTATGATAATATTAAAAAAGTAATACATAATATTGTATTACAAAAAGTATTACAAGAGGTGGTTTTATGGAAGGTAATAAAGTAACTAAAGAGTTGAAAATAAAATCTTTTAGAGTAGATGAAGGAATTTTTGAAAAATTTAAGCAAATAGCTAATGAGAATTTTGGCAATCAAAATCAATGTTTAGATGCTCTTATAAATTTATATGAAATGGAAACATCTAAAACATCATTAATTGAAAGAAAATTAGAAATTGAATCATTTCAAGATTATTTAAATAAGATAAATCAATTATTCGTAACTTCTTTGCAATTAAGTCAAGATGCTGAAATAAGAGTAAGAGAAGAGTTTTCTAGACAATTAACAATAAAAGATACTACCATAGAAAGATTGCAACTTAAAGAAAAGGATAATTATGATAAAATAGTAGATTATAAAAAAGAAATTAAAATTTTAAAAGAAAAATCTGATAATTTAACTAATTTAACTAAAGAATTAGAAAAAGATAAAAATACTTTATCTCAATTAGTATCTAGAAATTATGAATTAATAGAAAATAATAAAAAAAAGTTAGAAAAATTAAATTCTTATAAAAGCTATAAAATTGAAAATGAAAAAATAAAAAAAGATTTAGAGTTTTCTTTTAATGAAAGTTTAATGTTAAAACAAGAAATAGATAAAAAAGATTCAAAATTAGAATTTTTACAAAAAGATATAAAAAAATATGAAGATACAATAAAAGATTTAAAAGAAGAGGTTAAATCTTTTAAAATATTATTAGAAAGCACTACAATAGAGCATAAGAAAGAATTACAGTTAATCGAGGGTAAATATACTAAAATTATAGAAAATGAAAAAGAAAAGGTTTTACAAATATTTAAAAAAGAATTAGAATTAGAAAAAAAATCTTTAGGTTTAACTATAAAAGTTTTAGAACAAGAAAAAAAAGAATTAAAATTTCAATTAAAGAATAACAAATAAAATTAATGTTATTTGTTATTCTAATACACTTTAAATTAAAAGGAAGAAGAAATTTTATCATTCTTCTTCCTTTTAATTTAATAACTTCTATATAATCCTACTAATTTTCCTGATATAGAACAATGTTTTACTATTATAGGCTCCATAGTTTTATTTTCTGGCTGCAATCTTATAAAATCTTTTTCTTTATAAAAAGTTTTTATAGTAGCTTCATTATCTATTAAAGCTACAACTATATCACCATTTTTAGCTGTATTACATTTTTCTATTATAACTAAATCTCCATGGTGTATTCCTTTTTCAATCATACTATCTCCTGATACTTTTAAAATATATAAGGAATTATTATGTTTTATAAAGGTTGATGGGATAGGAAATAACTCTTCAAAATCTTCATTTGCTAAAATGGGACATCCTGCATTAACTTTTCCTAAAATAGGAATACTTAAAACTTCTTTTTTAAAATCTGAAAGTTTTGTAATCTCTAAAGCTCTAGGTTTAGTAGGATCTCTATGTATTAGTCCTAATCTTTCTAAAGTTTTTAAATGTCCATGAACCGTAGAAGTTGATTTTAAAGAAACAGCTGCACAAATTTCTCTAACTGAAGGTGGATATCCTTTTGATTTTGTGAATTCTATTAAAAAATTATATATTTGTTCTTGTTTAACTGAAAGTTTTTTATCCATTTTAAACTACACCTTTCTATTTTATTATATATATTATAACATAAAAATATTTTTTAATCAAACTTACGTTCTATCTTGAAAATTTGAAAAAAATTGTTTATTTTGATATTTTATTTTGGTATAATGAATAGTAATTTAAAAATTGAGGTGATTTTTATGACTAAAAAAATCTTTAATGAAGATGATTATTGTGATGTTCATCAAGGTAAAATTTGTGATAATTGTGGAGATTGTTTAGAGTTAGAAGGAATAGATACAAAAGCTATAAAAATAAAAGATATTGCTAAAAAGATAGAGGAAAATGAAATTTTAAAAGAAAAATTAAAAACTAAGGAAAAAGAAATGACAGAAAAAGATCAATGCACATTTCAACAAGAAATTGATGTTTTAAATGAAAATGAGAAATTATTAGAAGAAGAATATGAAGATGCTTTTGATCATATAGAATATATAGAGGATTTAGATTTGAATGATGATCTTTTGATAGAAGAAAATACCGAAGAAATATATCCTGGTGTTAGAAGACTAAAAAGAAAATAACTTATAAAAAATAAACTATGACTAGTCATAGTTTATTTTTTATAAGTTAATAGAGGAGAGAGTTACTAGAATTGCTAAGAACGTATGTTTAGTAAAGCTATTTATAGCATTTTTATTAATAAAGCATAAAAATAAATTAAAAATTTTCGAAAAAATATTAATTTTATTTTAAATTTGCTAAAGGATTAGATTTTACTGCATCTCTTAAAGTATCGTTATCTACATGAGTATAAATTTGAGTAGTAGATATGTTTTCATGACCTAAAATACTTTGTAAACTCCTAATATCCACATTACCATGTTTATACATAAGAGTGGCAGCGGTGTGTCTAAGTTTATGAGGGGTATATTTTTCATTATCCATGCCAGCATTTTGCACATGTTTTTTTACTAATAATTCAACAGTTCTTTTATTTATACCTCTATGTCTAGCAGACAAAAATAAAGTGTTTTTATCCTTTATAAGCGCTTTAGAATCATCTCTTACTGATAAATAGTCTTTGATAGATTTAAGGCAAGCTTCATTTAAATAAACGGTACGTTCTTTATTTCCTTTTCCTATTATAGTTAGGGTATCATCTTTAATTTTATCTATTTGTATACTGCATAATTCAGAAAGACGCATACCACAATTTAAAAAAAGTATTAAAATACAGTAATCTCTATAATAATTTTTATTTTCATAATCAAGAGATTTTAATAAATTTAAACTTTCATCTAATGTTAAATAAACAGGATTTCTTTTATTTATCTTTGGAGATTCTAAATCTAGAGTAGGGTTTTCCTCTATCATTTTAGCTTTTCCACTTAAGAATTTAAAAAAAGATTTTAATGTAGCAACTTTTCTTGCTCTTGCATAATTTCCATTATTACGTTGCTTTTCTACATATGAAAGAAAAGCATATAAATCTATTAATTTTATTTGTTTTAATATTTCTGGAGTTATACTATGTATTGGTATCTCTTCAAATTCAATATCATCCACATTAGTTATAATTCCCTTATAAACCAATATAAATCTAAAAAACATAGTTAAATCGATTGTATATCCATTTAAAGTATTAGGAGATTTACCTTTTATAGTTTCTAAATAATTTAAAAAACTAACAAGAACTTCTGGAAGTTTAAGCTTTGATTCTTCAATAACAATTCCAAATTTATTAATTTGTTTATTTTTTTCTTTTAATAAAGTTAAATCTAAGTTATTATTTGCTTTGCTAGAAATTTTTTTTGCTTTTTTTAAAGATCTGTTAAGACCTAATTCTTGTAACCAAAGTCTTATAGTTCTATCTGAAACATTATAAATTTTACTTAATTGTGTAGTGGTTAATTTTTGTTTTTCAGATAATATATATATATCTTCAATTATATATTCATATCCACGTTCGATTTTCAAATTATAAAACTTAGAAAAAATAGAATGGAGTTTTTTTCTATCTGTAGAACTTAAATTAATACTTAGAAGTTTTTCAATATCTTGGGAATATTCAAAGTTTTTATACTTATATGTTTTGCTTCTACCTTTAGTCATTTTTTCACCTCTTAAATCCTTTGTAATGGTTGATTTTATTATATCATAGAGAGTTTAAACCCACAACAACCGGAAATATAATAAATATACATTTAGCGAAATTGTATTTCCGGTATCTTTGAAAATTCTTGTAAATATAACTATTAATTTATATAAATTATTTTTTAAAATTTTATTCCTTTAGAAAAAATAACTTGTCATTTTATTGAAAAACTTAAAGGAAAATTCAACTTCCTTTTT
>NZ_WHJC01000164.1 GCF_009295725.1 Clostridium tarantellae | reverse complement strand
ATACAAATATGATTTTAACTAAAGATTATTTAACTTATAATGAAGGTGCATTTATAAAGGATAAAATAATAATTCCTATAAAAAATATTTCTTTAATAGAATTAGAAAAAAATATACTTTATAGAATTTTTAGAATAAGAAAAATAAAAATAGACAGTTTATCAACTACAAAAAATACTGAAATAATAATGATATTAAAGGTTAATGATTTAAAAAAGCTTTATGATCAATTAAGTATAAGAATAAAAGAATTAATACATGATGAAAGTCATAATATAGATAAACTCTTACAATATAAAACATCTGCTTTAGATTTATTATTGTTATCAACTCTTAGAAACAACATAATTTTAGGTATCGGTTTATTATATTCTTGTATACATTTTATGAATTATATATATTCAGGTATTAATGAAGATTTAAAAAGAGTATTCATAAATATAATAAAGGAAAATATTATTTCAAAAAGTACTATTTTAGCTTTAATTTTGTCAATTACTTTATTTTTTGCAATAATGCTGTTAATTTTAATGATGTTTTCTATAATAGCTATTTTATTTAAATATTATAAATTTAGAATATATAGAAAAAATAATTATTTAAAAGTAGAATATGGTTTTCTTACTAGAAGAAGTTATTCTTTAGCTGTAAAAAATATACATGCTATAAAAATAGAGCAAAATTTATTAACTCAATTATTAGATTTAAGAACTATTAAATGTGCTGTAGTTGGATATGGAGATTCAGTAAATGAAGATGAGGTAATATTTCCTTTGTGTAATAAAAAAATTTTTAATGAATTTTTAATAGATATAATTCCAGAATTTCAATATGAAGGTGAAGTGTACAAGCCAGGTTTTTCTCAATTAACTAGATTTTATACAATACCTGTAGGAACAGCTATTTTTATATGTATTATAATAAGTATTATATGGAAAGATTTGTGGATAATACATTTATTTATACCTATTATTATATTAGATAGAACATTTTGGTATAAAAATACAGAGCTTGGCTTTAACAATAACTTATATTATATTAGTTATAAAGGATTTAATAGAAGAAGATTAATAATTAGAAGAAAAAGTGTAGAACAAATAGAAATGTTATCTAATCCATTACAAAGAAGAAAGAATGTATGTACATATAGATTAAAATTTTATTCGCAGAAAAGGTCTAATATTATTAGAGTTAAGCATTTAAATAAATTTATTTATGACAAAATATTAGAAAGTATAAATATTGAAGAAAAAATTGAAAATAAAATAATTAATGAATAAAAGTTTGACTTTTGGTATAAAAGTTCAAACTTTTTATTATATTGACTTTTATAATGTATTAGTACACAATAAAATATAATAATAAACATAATTTAGTAAGTTTTTTATTTAATAAACTTATTATAAATTATAAAGAAAAATAAATTTTAATATTATTTTTCATAGAAAGGAATTTATTTAGTATGTCAAAAATATTAGTATTGGCTGAAAAGCCTAGTGTAGGAAGAGAAATAGCTAAAGTGCTTAAAGCTAGAAATAATAAAGGTAGTTATATTGAAGGGGATAAATATATTATTACATGGGCATTAGGCCATTTAGTAGAACTACAATCACCAGAAGGCTATGATATTAAATATAAAAAGTGGAGTATGGACACGTTACCAATGTTACCAAAGCATATGAAACTTACAGTAATAAAAAAAGCCTATAAGCAATTTAATGAAGTAAAAAAGCAAATGAATAGAAATGATGTTAATGAGATTATAATTGCAACAGATGCAGGAAGAGAAGGAGAATTAGTTGCAAGATGGATAATTGAAAAAGCGGGAGTAAAAAAGAATCTTAAAAGATTGTGGATATCTTCACAAACAGATAGAGCTATATTAGCTGGATTTAAAAATTTAAAGCCAGCTAAACAATATGATAATTTATATTGTGCTGCTAAATGTAGGGCAGAAGCAGATTGGATTGTGGGATTAAATGTAACTAGAGCTTTAACTTGTAAATATAATGCACAGCTATCAGCAGGGCGTGTTCAATCACCAACATTAGCTATGATTGTTAATAGAGAAGAGGAAATAAAGAGCTTTAAACCTAAGGAATTTTATACTATTAATATAAAAGGAAATGGTGTAGTTTTTAATTGGGTTAATAAAGAAAACAATGGAAAAATATTTGATGAAGAATTTGCTAATAAACTATTGTTAAAATTAAAAGGTATGCAGTGTGAAATAGTAGATATAAAAGAAAAAGATAAAAAACAATTTTCACCAGCTTTATATGATTTAACAGAATTACAAAGAGATTGTAATAAAATTTGGGGATATTCTGCAAAACAAACATTATCTATAATGCAACGTCTTTATGAAAATCATAAAATTTTAACTTATCCTAGAACAGATTCTAGATATATTTCTAAAGATATAGTAAATACTATATCAGAAAGATTAAGTGCCATTTCTATTGGTGAATATCGAATGATAGCACAACAATTGTTAAAAGAAAAAATAAATGCACATAAAGGTTTTGTTGATGATTCTAAAGTTAGTGACCATCATGCTATTATTCCTACAGAGGAAAAACCTAATATTTCTAATTTAAGTGTGGAAGAAAAACATGTTTATGATTTAGTTGTTAAGAGATTTTTAAGTGTGATGTTACCTCCTTTCGAATATATACAAACCAATATTGAAGCTAATATAAATGGAGAAAAATTTATTGCAAAAGGTAAAGTTATAAAAACTAAAGGGTGGAAGAAGGTTTATGATAAATTTAATATAGAAGAAGATAATGTAGATGATATAAAAGAACAACAATTGCCTAAATTTGTTTTAGGACAAAAATTTAAGGTGTCTACTATAAATTTAAATAAAGATAAAACTAAGCCACCAACAAGATTTAATGAAGGAACTTTATTATCTGCTATGGAGAATCCCCATAAATATATTGTAGTTGGTAAGGATGCAGCTAAAACTTTGGGAGAAACTGGTGGGCTTGGAACAGTTGCTACTAGAGCTGATATTATAGAAAAATTATATAATTCCTTTGTTATAGAAAAAAGAGGAAAAGAAATAGTTCCTACATCAAAAGGACATCAATTAATTGATTTGGTTCCTAAGGAGCTTAAATCACCTTTATTAACAGCAAAGTGGGAGAAGCAATTAGATGAAATAAGCAAAGGTAAAGCGAATGCTAATAATTTTATAAAAGATATGAGAAACTATGCCATTGCACTTGTAGAAGATGTTAAGGATACAAATAGTAAATTTATTCATGATAATAAAACAGGTAAAAAATGTCCTAATTGTGGGAAATATTTATTGGAGGTAAAAGGTAAAAATGGAGTGATGAATGTTTGCCAAGATAGGGAATGTGGTTATAGAGAAAGTGTAAGTAGAATAACTAATGCTAGATGTCCTGAATGCAAGAAAAAACTAGAGCTAAGAGGTCATGGTGGTGGTGAAATATATATATGTCCAAATACCAATTGTAATTTTAGAGAAAAGGCTTCTGTATTTAATAAAAGATTTAATAATAAATCAGATAAATTTAATAAAAAAGAAATTAATAATATAATGAAAAAAATGAAAAAGGATGCTGAGGAAGATATTAACAATCCTTTTGCAGAACTTTTAAAAGGATTTAAGTAAATAAACAATAAACAATTTTATATATTATTAAATATAATATATGATTATTATAAAACATAAGAATTTAATAAACAAAAGGAGAAAAAGATTATGAGTAAAATAGCAGCTTTTTTTGATATTGATGGAACTATATATAGAGAAGGATTAATAACTGAGGTTTTTAAAAAAATTATAAAATATGACTTAGTTGAGCAAGGAAAATGGTATAATGAAGTAAGACCCGCTTATTTAAGCTGGGATAAAAGAGAAGGTGATTACGACACTTATCTTTTAAAGATGGTAGATATTTATACTGAAGCCATAAAAGGATTAAATAAAGAGTTTATAGAGCATATAGCTAAAAAAGTAATAGAACAAAAAGGTGATAGAGTTTATACTTTTTCAAGAGAAAGAATAAAATGGCATAAAGAACAAGGACATATAGTTATAGCCATTTCAGGTTCTCCTTATGAACTTGTTAAAGAAATGTCTAATAAGTACAATATGGATGATTTTAGAGGAACTATTTATAAATTAGATGAAAAAGGAATATATAATGGTGATATAATTCCTATGTGGGATTCAGATAGTAAAGAAAAAGCTATAAGAGAATTAAAAGAAAAATATGATATTGATTTATCACAAAGTTATGCTTATGGAGATACTTCAGGAGATTTTACTATGTTTAAGCATGTAGGAATACCTACAGCTGTTAATCCTACTAGAGAACTTATAGCTAAAATATTAGAAGATGATTATATTAAAAATAAAATAAAAGTAATAGTTGAAAGAAAAGATGTTACTTATGATTTAAATGTTAACTGTTTAAATTTATTATAAAGAAAAAAATAAATGCTCTAAATAAGTTAAAGGCTTATTAGAGTATTTATTTTTTTCTTTAAGTATTTATTTAGGTAATAAACTAGAAATAAACATTATAAAATAATAGTGAGATAATATTAATAAATTTATTAATATTATCTCACTATTATTTTATTAATACAATTGTTTTCATAATTGTATTAAAAGTTGAAATATTAAAGAATAAGCAACAGATTACAAAATACAGAATTAAAAAATAAATAAAAAATACTAGAAGGAGTAATTTTACTAATGTGACCACTTATTTCAAAAATAAAGGTTATGTATTATTACTAAAAAAAGGTCTAAGGGTTTAATGGAGGTGTTAAATTAATGAAAGAAAATTTAAAATTAGGGTTTAAGCTTTTTATAATTACAGCAGTGGCAGGACTTTTTTTAGGAATAGCAAATGAATTGACAAAAGATATAATTGTAGAAAATTCTAAATTAAAAAAAGAAGATTTAAAATATATTCTTCCAGAAGCGGAATCTATAAAAGATTATGGATATGTTGCAACTGAAGATTCTATTGTTAAAGAAGTTTTTGAAGCAATAGGAACAGATGAAATAAAGGGTTACGTCATTAAAGTTGCACCAAAGGGATTTAATGGGAGTTTAGATATGGTGGTTGGAATTGAAAAAAATGGTGCAGTTGGTGGAATTAAAATATTATCTCAATCAGAAACACCTGGATTAGGTGCAAAAATAGAAGAAGAAAATTTTCAAGATAAATTTAAAGGATTATCAACAAAAGATGGAATAAGAATAGTTAAAACCATTCCAAATAATAATAATGAGATTCAATGCATTACAGGAGCTACAATTTCTTCAAACGCAGTTAATACAGGAGTGAATGAAGCTATTAATTTTTACAAAAAAAATATATTAGGTAAAGAATAAAAAATTTAACAAGTATTAAGCCATCATTATTAGGCTTATATGTAAATAATAAAATTAAAAATTAGAGATTAATTTAACAAACTTTTACAATAATAATTTAAGATAGGGGGAAATATGAAGATATTATTAGAAAGAATTAAAAATGGAATTTTTGATGAAAATCCTATTTTTGTACAAGTTTTAGCCATGTGTCCTACTTTAGCGGTAACAACAAGTGTTGAAAATGCAGTTGGAATGGGAATAGCATCTACAGTAGTTTTAATATTTTCAAATATGTTAATTTCAGCATTAAGAAATTTTATACCAAATAAAATAAGAATACCATCATATATTGTTGTAATAGCATCCTTTGTTACTATAGTTGATATGTTAATGAATGCATATACACCAGGACTTTATAAGTCATTAGGTATATTTATACCACTTATAGTTGTAAATTGTGTAATACTTGGAAGAGCAGAAGCATATGCCTCAAAAAATAGAATAACTGCATCAGTTTATGATGCTATTGGAATGGGACTTGGATTTACAATTGCATTATTTTTTATTGGAATGTTTAGAGAAGTTTTAGGTGCAGGAACATTCTTAGGAATATCTATTTTGCCTGAAAGTTTTAAACCAGCCACAATAATGATACTAGCACCAGGTGCATTTTTAACTTTAGGTGCATTAATGGCTTTTATCAATTATAGAAATATTAAAAGGGCTAAAAAGCAAGGTAGAATTGCTAAACCACTTGAACATAATTGTGGAAGTTGTTCTAACTGTGGTACAGGTTCCTGTAGTTCTTCAATAAAAATAAAGAAGTAATATAGAGAAGGGTGAATATTTAAATTATGATGGAATTATTCTTAATATTTATAAGTGCCATGTTAGTTAATAATTTTGTGCTTTCAAAGTTTTTGGGAATTTGCTCCTTTCTTGGAGTTTCTAAAAAGAAAGAAGCAGCTGTGGGAATGGGGTTTGCTGTTACATTTGTTATGGTAATAGCTAGTATTATGTCGTGGATAGTTTATAACTTAATTTTAGAACCTTTAGGAATAACTTATTTAAAAACAATAGCTTTTGTTTTAGTTATTGCTGCTTTAGTTCAGTTTGTAGAAATGGCAATTAAAAAAATTAGTCCTAGTCTTTATAAAGGGTTAGGAATATTTTTACCATTGATTACTACCAATTGCGCAGTACTTGGTATGGCGGTTACAAATGTAGAGGAAAAATATAATTTTATACAATCTTTAACTCATGGCTTAGGAGCTGCGGCTGGTTATATGCTTTCAATAGTATTATTAGCTTTTTTGAGAGAAAAAATAGATAATAATGAAAATATACCTGAAGCATTAAGAGGATTACCAATAACATTATTTACTGCTGCGTTAATGTCTATTGCTTTTTTAGGATTTCAAGGATTGATATCAGCATAGGAGGTTAAAGAGATGGGGATTACCAGTATTTTATATTCAATAGGAATTTTAGGAGTATTAGGTTTAGTATTTGGAATATTATTAGGAATAGCTTCTAAAGTTTTTGAAGTAAAAGTTGATGAAAGAATTTTAAAGATAAAAGAAATTCTTCCAGGAGCTAATTGTGGTGGTTGTGGGTATCCAGGATGTGATGCCTATGCAACAGCTATAATAGATGATGGAGCCGATGCAACAAGTTGTACTGTTGGAGGAGTTATTGTAGCTAAAAAAATAGGTAATATATTAGGAATAAAAATTAAAGATGTTGAAAAGAAAACAGCTTTTATTAGTTGTAATGGAAATTGTAACAAAAGGAAAGAATTTCCGAAATATAATGAAATAAAAGATTGTAATTTAGCTAAAGAAAATATAGAAAAAACAAATAAAACTTGTATTTATGGATGTTTAGGTTTAGGGACTTGTATTAAAGTTTGTAAGTTTGATGCTTTATATATTGAAGATGGTATTGTAAAAGTTAAATATGAAAAATGTATTAATTGTGGAGCATGTATTAAGGTATGCCCTATGGGATTAATAAAAAGTGTGGATATAAGTAAAAAGATAAGAGTAGCGTGTTCTTCTAAAGATTTTGGGAAGGCTGTTAAAGAAAAGTGTTCAGTAGGATGTATAGGATGTAAGTTATGCGAGAAAAATTGTATGGAAGGAGCTATTAAAGTAATAGATAATATAGCAAAAATTGATTATAAAAAATGTACAAATTGTGGGATATGTTTTATTAAATGTCCTACAAAAGCAATAATAAAAGAATAAACAATAAAAAAGTAGCAATTAAGCTACTTTTTTATTGTTTACATT
>NZ_WHJC01000163.1 GCF_009295725.1 Clostridium tarantellae | reverse complement strand
CATATATAAAATTAAAATCTATTGCTCTATCAATTTGTCTAACTAAATGATTTTTAGGCACAAGAGCTTCTAAACTGTTAAATTCAATTTTAAATCTATTATCAGTATTTTTTTTAGTCATCATATTTATCACCCAATATTATTTTATAAGAAAATGGAAAGGCTGTCGACTTTGTCGACAGCCTGAGGAGAAGATACTTTAGTATCTTCTCCTTATTTTGTGAGAAAGTATAATAAAATTACAGTTTGTGGATTGGTTAATATCATCAATTATAGTATGTATAAAATTTATAATTTTATACATTTATATAAATAAATATTAAACCGATACATTTGATATTAATTAACAATAATAATATAATCTATAAAAGAAAAAATTAGGAGGAAATGAAATGAAAAAATATAATACAAAAAGATTAGTAAATATATCTTTGTTTGCAGCTATATGTTTTATTGGTACGTGGATTCATTTTCCTATAAATATTGGTGGAGGAACATCAATGATACATTTGGGAACAACAGCAATATTTTTAGCAGCAATATTTTTGGGAGAAGATGCAGCTTGGGCTGGTGCTATTGGTTGTGCTTTGTTTGATGCAACTAATCCTCAATTTGCTGCATGGGTAATTCCTACTTTTATATTAAAGGGATTAACAGGGTATGTTGCTGGAAAAATTGCTTATTTAAACAATTCAAAAGGGAAAAATTTTAAATTTAATATTTTAGCATTTATAGTAGCAGGTTTAGTTTCATTGCTAGGATATTTTATTGTAAATTGGTTTGTTTTTGTTGGTTTTTATGGTGCATTGCTTAAGATGACCACATCTATAATAACTACAACTATAGCAATAATAATATCAATTCCTTTAGTAAGTATAAAACCAATAGTTAATAAAGCTATAGGGAATAATAGATAAAAATTAATTAATTTAGCTTAAATAGGAGGTACAAAATTTGAAAAATATAAATAAAGTAGCAGCAATTCATGATATTTCCTGTTATGGCAGAGCAGCTTTAGCAACTATAATTCCAATATTATCTGTTATGAAAAATCAAGTATGTGCTTTACCAACAGCTGTACTTTCCACTCATACAGCTGGATTTGGTAAACCAGCTATTAATGATTTAACAGATTTTCTTTATAAGACTAAAGATCATTGGAGAGAATTAAATTTAGAATTTCAATGTATATATAGTGGATATTTAGCTAATTCTAATCAAATTGAATTTGTTAAAGAATTTATAAATGATTTTAATGGTAACAATCCTTTAATAGTTATAGATCCAGTTATGGCGGATAATGGATTTTTATATAGTACTATGACTGAAGAAATGGTAAAGAAAATGAAAGATTTAATTAAACATGCTAATATAATAACACCTAACATAACAGAAGCATGTTTTTTACTTGGCGAAAAATATAATGAAGAATATAATGAAGAACAAATCAAAAATTTTTTAATTAGATTAAGTGAAATAGGTCCGGAAAAGGTAATTATAACCAGTGCTCCGAGTGTAAAAGGAGATAAATTTTTAGATACTGTAGCATATGATAAAAACAAAGAAGAATTTATAACAATAACTCATAAAAAAATAAAAGCTTTTTATTGTGGTACAGGAGATGCTTTTGCTTCTATATTAGTAGGAAGTTTATTAAATGAAAATACATTGAAGGAAGCTATGGAAAAGGCTTGTAACTTTATAATAGATGGAATAGAATATAGTGAAAAGTTTAAGTATGCTCCTAATGAAGGGATTTTATTAGAAGGAGTATTATATAAATTAGCTAATAAGTAATAAAAAATTTTATTGTAAAAAATTAAAAAATATTAAATTGTTTTTATAATCTTGACATATAAGTAATAAAAGTATAGAATATGTCTAAACAAAAAATTAAATAAAATCTTATCAAGAGAGGTGGAGGGACTGGCCCTATGAAGCCCAGCAACCGGTACTTTATTTTTGTATAAAATTAACACTATAAGTGTATATTTTTATAGAAATAGTACAACGGTGCTAAATCCTGCGGCCTTTTTGACTGATAGATAAGAATGATAAATAATGTATAAAAGTACTTCTGTCTTAAAGGCAGAAGTTTTTTTATTTTAAGGAGGGAATTTTATGAAGAAAAAAGGAAGTGTTTTAGCATTACTACCATTATTAATTTTTGTTGTTATTTACATTGGAGTATCTTTAATATTAAAAGATTTTTATGCAATGTCTGTATTAGTTCCTGGAGTTATAGCAGCTTTAATAGCTATTTTTATGAAGGGAAAAAAAGAAAGTCTTAATAAGAATTTAGAAACTTTTTGTAAAGGAGCGGGAAATTCTAATATAATTTTAATGTGTTTTATATTTATTTTAGCAGGAGCTTTTGCAGAAGTAGCTAAAACAATGGGAGCAGTTGAATCAACTGTTAATTTAGGTTTATCTATATTACCAAGTAATATATTAATAGCAGGAATGTTTATAATAGCTTCTTTTATAGCTATATCTTTAGGAACATCAATGGGAACAATTGCTGCTATTGTTCCTATAGCAATGGGTATAGCAGAAAAAACAGGAATAAGCTTACCTCTAATAGTAGGTGCTGTAGTAGGGGGAGCTATGTTTGGAGACAATTTATCTATGATATCAGATACAACTATTGCAGCTACTAAAACTCAAGGATGTAAAATGAGGGACAAATTTAAAACTAATTTTAAGGTTATATTACCAGCAGCCATAATTACTATTGTAATTTATACTATTTTAGGTAATGGAGTTATTAGTAATTTAGGAAATTATGAGTATAGTTTAATCAAGGTTATACCATATGTTGGGATTTTGATAGCTGCATTATTAGGTATTAATGTTATATTAGTTTTATCTGGAGGGATTTTTTTAGCAAGTAGTATAGGATTCTTTACAGGAACATTGAATTTAAAATTATTATTTAACTCAATATCAACAGGAATAATAGGAATGAGTGAAATTATAATAATTTCATTACTTATAGGGGGAATTGTAGAGTTAACAAAAGAAAATGGAGGAATAGATTTTATATTAAATTTAATAACTTCAAAGATTAAAAGCAAAAGAGGAGCTGAAATAGGAATTGGAATATTAGTTAGTTTAGTAGATATATGTACTGCTAATAATACTATAGCAATTGTTACAGTTGGGCCAATTGCTAAAGATATATCAGATAAATATGAATTAGATTCTAAAAGGATAGCAGGAATTTTAGACATGTTTTCTTGTTCTTTTCAAGGAATAATACCTTATGGAGCACAATTATTATCAGCAGCTTCATTAACAGCATTAGCACCTTTTGAAATAATGAAATTCTTATTTTATCCATATTTGATGGGCATTAGCGCTTTAATATTTATAACATTATTTTCAAATAAAAAATCTGTTATAAATAAATATAATGAAAAAAAGGCTATATTAGAGTAAAAATATTTAAAGAATGCATGATTTTTAAAATAATTAAATTTATAAAAATCATGCATTTTAAATTATTTATATAATAAACATATACTTTGGGAAGAAATTCCGTCGCCTGAACCAGTAAAGCCTAATCCTTCTTCGGTAGTAGCTTTTACATTTACTTGATCTATGGAAATATTTAATGTATTGGATATATTTTTTCTCATAGCATCTATATAAGGAGACATTTTAGGTTTTTGTGCTATTATAGTAGCATCTATATTAGAGATTTTATAATATTTTTCTGATATTAGTTGTCCAACATGTTCAAGTAATTTCATACTACTAGCACCTTTAAATTTTATATCTGTATCAGGAAAATGTTTTCCTATATCACCTAAAGAAGCTGCACCAAGTAAAGAATCCATTATTGCATGCAATAATACATCAGCATCAGAATGACCTAATAATCCTTTCTCATAAGGAATTTTAATTCCTCCTAATATTAAATCTCTATTTTCTACTAATTTATGTACATCGTATCCCATTCCTATTCTCATTTTTTCACCTCTTCATATTAATTAAATTATTTAAATTTACTTATTTACTATGATATAATATAACTTAAGAATTTCAAATAAGAAAGGGAGAATAATTTTTTTATGAGAGGAAAAATTAGAAACATAATAGGTACAGTACTAATTATAGTTGGAATTGCCTTAATAGGAACTACTGCTTGGATGAAGTATAAAACTTATACAGAACAAAAAGCTATTTTAGATACATTTAAAAATATGCAATTTGAGGTGGATGAATCAGCTGATAATACTGGTGAAAATTTAAATAAAGATGATGAAAAAAGTGATGATAAAAATAATAAAAAAAGCGATAAAAAAGTTGAAAATAGTAAAAAACCAGTATCAGAAGCAGAGCTAAAACAAAAAGCTATAGGAATTTTAAATATACCTAAAATAAATCTTGAAATAGGTATTATAGAGGGTGTAGATTATGAAGATATAAAATTTGTAGTTGGACATTTTCCAGGCTCTCCTTATCCAGGTGAAAAAGGAAACTTTGCAATAGCAGGACATAGAGTTTCATACTTTGGGCAAGCATTTAAAGACATAAATAAATTAAAAGATGGTGATGAAATTAAAGTTTCATATAAGGGTAAAGAATATGTTTATGAAGTAACTGATATTTTTGAAATTACTCCGCAAGATACATATGTTTTAGATAAAACTGATGATGCTACTATTACAATTATAACATGTACTTTAGATGCTAAAAATAGAGTAGCAGTTAAGGGTAAGTTAAAAAGTTAAGAACTGGGATTACTATCCCAGTCTTATTTTTTGAAAAAATATATTGAGGAAGGTATTATATGAGACAATTTGATTTTGAAAAAAATAAATATAAGTTTTCAGCTAAGAATAAACAAAAAGATTTGGATAGTAAAGCTTTATCTAAAGAAATTATGTTTTATATAAAACAATTAAAGCTTTTTAAAATAAGTTTAAAAGATTTAGTGAGCAAATCGCCAAATGACTTTGAAAGAGATTTAATATTAAATATAGCTTATAGTATAGTAGAAGATCATAATTTAACTAAAAAAATAATAATAAAAAAAGTTTTGCCTTGTAAAATTATACAAAAAAGTAGTGAGTTAAAATTTTCATTTATAGAAAAATGGCAACAATATATAATAGCATATGTATTATTACTATATACTGAAAGATATAGTAATTTATTAAACTATTTAAATATAGTCTTAAGTAAAGTAGAAAAATTTTCATTGATAAAAGAAAATTATAAAGATAAATTATATAAAGGAATTGTATTAAGCAATTTAAAGAATAATGCAGTTATTTTAACTTCAAAGGGAGAATTCGTTAGAATTAATAACAATGGAGAAAATAAAATAGGTGAGGAACTTACAGGAAAAGAAAAAATAGGTTTTAGACATTATAGAAAAGTTGTTACTATTAGTATACTAGCTATAGTAATAATAATAACCACAGCTTTTTCAGTTTATAATGAAAGAACTTCAAGTATAATAATACAAGGAACTTCACAGTTGAAAATTGAAACTAATATTTTTAATAAAATAGTATATTCATATTCACCTACAGAAAAAGGAGATATTTTATTGAAAAATTTACAATTAAAAAATAAACCTTTAGAAGATTCATTAGTTTATATTTTAAAAGATATGCAAGTTAATAATATGATACCAACAAATAAAAAAGTTGAAATTATAATAACAGGTAAGGAGATTAAATCTAACCAATTTACTAAAGCAATACAATATATGGATAAAATAATGTCGGATGACAATTATGAAAATAATTTTAAAATTTCTATAAACAATTCAGGATATGAAAAAAAGATGAATAACAAATAGGATATTATTTTAGGAGAAAAGATGGATGAAAAAAAATATAATAGAACATAAAGATATTACTAATTCTTTAAGATTAAATAAATTTATTAGTGACACAGGATTTTGTTCAAGAAGAGAAGCAGATAAGCTTATAGAACAAGGCAAAGTTAAAGTTGATGGTAAAATAGGTACAACTGGAATGAAAGTTAATGCTCATCAAAAAATTACTATTAATGATAAACAATTAAAAACAGAAAATGAATTAGTATATATTGCATTAAACAAACCAGTAGGAATAACTTGTACTACTGAAAAAAAAATAAAAGGAAATATTGTAGATTTTGTTTCACATAAAAAAAGAATATTTCCTATTGGAAGATTAGATAAAGATTCACAAGGGTTAATTTTTTTAACTAATGATGGTGATATAGTTAATAAAATTCTTAGAGCTGGTAACAATCATGAAAAAGAATATTTAGTTACAGTTAATAAGCCTATAAATGAGGAATTTGTAAAAGGAATGAGCAGAGGAGTTCCTATTTTAGATACTATAACTAAAAAGTGTTATGTTAAAAAAGAGGGAAAAAGAATTTTTAGAATAATATTAACTCAAGGTTTAAATAGACAAATAAGAAGAATGTGCCAATATTTTGGATATGAAGTAACTAAATTAGAAAGAGTAAGAATAATGAATGTAACATTAAAAAATTTAAAAATAGGTGAATGGAGAAATTTAACTGAAAAAGAATTAGAAGAAATAAATAAAATGATTTCTAATTCAAAAAAAACAGAAGAGGCATCAAAGAGGTAAGTAAATTTACTTACCTCTTTGTTTCATTTAAAACATGGTTTATAAAATCAGTAACTTTTTTCGCATATAATTCTTTATTAACTGCTAAAGCTTCTGCATGATCTGCTCCATCAACTAAATAGAGTTCTTTATATCCATGTTTTTTAGCGTTATATAAATTTTCACACATATACCAAGGAACAAAATAATCTAATTTACCATGTATGAATAAAATAGGTGTAGATACTTCTGAAATTACCTTTATTGGACTTACATAGGAAAAGTAAAATTTAGCTTTAGTTTTAGTAATCAAATTAGCTAATTTCTCTCCACACATTAAAGGTAAATACCAAATTTTTTTATAGTTATGGGTTATTTGAAATTTTACAAGTTCAGATAAATCAGAGTATCCACAATCTTCTATAGCAAATTTAATATTATTATCAAATCTAAGACATTCCATAACGGTACCAGCCCCCATAGATTCACCGTGAAGACCTAAAATTATATTTTCACCAAATCTGGTTTTTAAATATTTTATCCACATATTTAAATCATACTTTTCAAAATATCCATAGGTTGAGTACATTCCATCACTTTCACCATGTCTTCTTTGATTTATTATTAAAACGTTAAATCCATTTTTGTAGAAAATATCAAAATATTTTAATGATCCTACATAACCAATAGATACTCCATGAACTAAAATTATAAATTTTTTACTTTTTATTTTATTCTTTATTAACAAGCCTACTAGATTTAAATTATCAACAGATGTTATAGAAATATTTTCTTTATGAACAGATGAAAGAAGTTCTTCATCTATAAGCCCATTGTTTAATAAATATGTATATTTCTCCTTTTCATTATGTAATTTTCTTGTTATAAGTGAGTTAAATATAATTTTTCCCAGAATAAAAAAAACAATAAATAAAAATAATAATATTATTATTAGAGTTAAAATAAAAAAAGCCATATATAAAATCCTCCTTTATACTTTAAATTATATATAAAAAATATAAAAAAGAAAAATATTTACAAAAAATGGAAGTTATCCACAGTTATATGTGAATATTGTGGATAAGTATAAATT
>NZ_WHJC01000162.1 GCF_009295725.1 Clostridium tarantellae | reverse complement strand
ATACTATACATGCCTCATCCTCCTAGTTGAATATCATATATAGTATTTATATTTACATATTAAAAAAAATATTAATTATATTTTAAAAATTATAGGACTTTGCTTAAAATCGTTATTAAAAGATATAGATGAATTAATAAGACTATATAAATTAGTTGATTTAATATCAAAATTTAGCATATCATTAAGAGAAGATTTTGATATTTTATTAACAATTTGTAAATTTGATTTTTTCTTTATTTCTTTTAAAGCAATAGCTCCTTTAGAATTTAAACCTAGAACTCTAGTATAAGTTGGTTCCGTACTTCTTAGATTCAAAATATCTTTGGTTATTCCTAAATAACACTGACATAAAACTCTGCTAATTCTTGTATAAGTATATCTTTTACTTTTACATAACATTATAAGTTCATTAAGGGATTTAGCAGAACTTAAATTATTTAATATCTTATTATCTAATCCTTCAGAGCATTCTGGAATTTCATTAAGTATAGTAGGATTAGTTATAAGGGTATATTTTATTAACTGAAACATTTTATTTAAATCTGGATAAGTGCTATTAAATAAAATATCAAAGCTATATTTAGGCATAAAATTTTTGCAACTTTCTAAGTTTTTCTCAATATAAATATTATTTCTTATAGCAGAGGCAGAGGCTAATGTATGAACTGGTAGATCTAAATCATTATAATTAGAACCTTCACGTTTAATAGTATAAGGTGTTATGTTGCTATTTAATTTAATTAAGCTTTTGCAATATTCAATAGCTAAAATATTATTTGAAGAATTTAAAAAAGATTCTATAGTATCAATATTTTTTAAATTTATATTTGAATTTTTTATATAAGTTAATAATGCATTACATCTAGATTTTGCAAAGGGTAATCCATTATTTAAATTGCTTTTAAGCAAATTTTTAAATAGCAGAGGCTCTTCAACTAAAATTTTACTTATTTCTTTTATTAATTTTATATCTCCACTTTCAGAGCCAAAACAAATATTATTTACTATATTTAGAGAATTTAATAAAGAAATTGAACCAAATGCAAAAAATTCTGCTGAAGAAATTGAATAAATAGTAGGTAGTTCTAAAACCAAATCAACTCCAGCTTTTAATGCCATTTCAGTTCTTTTCCATTTATCAATTATGGCAGGTGTACCTCTTTGCATAAAATTTCCACTCATTACACAAATAATAATATCTGCATTAGTAATTTTTTGGGATTGAGATAAATGTAATTCATGTCCATAATGAAATGGATTATATTCTGTTACTATGCCAGTTACGTTCATTTTAAATCACCCTTTTAAAAAAATTTTTATAATAGGATTATAATAACTTAATAAGTGAAAATAATAAAGATATAATAAAAATAACGAAAATTCAGATAATTTCAAATATAAAAAAAACTATATGTAATCGTTTATTTTAATATTATATATTGAAAATGTGAGTAATATAGGAGTATAGTATATAATGTATAATATCCGCTTCGATTTTGAAAGGAGAAATGAACATGGAACTTATGAATCATATTTGGGAAGTAGCACGTAAGGATAAACAAAGAATAGTGTTACCAGAGGGCGATGAGAGCAGAACATTAATGGCGGCTCAAAAAATAGTAGAAGAAGGGCTTGCTTATGCTTATTTAGTTGGTGACGAAGAAACAATAAAGCAAAATGCTGATGATTTAGGAGTTAACTTAACAGGAGTAAATATAGTTGACCCAAATAAATCTGAAAAATTAGAAAAATATATAAATGAATTTTATGAATTAAGAAAAAATAAAGGTATGACTTTAGAAAAAGCAGATAAAATAGTAAGAGATCCTTTATATTTTGCAACAATGATGGTTAAAATGGATGATGCTGATGGAATGGTATCAGGAGCAGTTCATACTACTGGAGATTTATTAAGACCAGGTCTTCAAATAATAAAAACAGCACCAGGAGTATCAGTAGTATCAAGTTTCTTTATAATGATGGTACCAGGATCACAGTATGGAGAAGAAGGAATGTTATTATTCTCTGACTGTGCTGTTAATCCAAATCCAAATGCAGATCAATTAGCAGCTATTGCTATTGCTACTGCAGATACAGCTAAAAAATTATGTGGAATGGAACCAAAAGTTGCTATGTTATCATTCTCAACTATGGGAAGTGCTGATCATGAATTAGTAACTAAAGTTAGAACAGCAACAGAAAAAGCAAAAGAATTAAGACCAGATTTATTAATAGATGGAGAAATGCAATTAGATGCTGCAATAGTTAAGAAGGTAGCAAGTCAAAAAGCACCAAATAGTAAGGTAGCAGGAAATGCTAATGTTTTAATATTCCCTGATTTACAAGCAGGAAATATAGGATATAAATTAGTTCAAAGATTTGCAAATGCAGAAGCAATAGGACCAGTTTGTCAAGGATTTGCAAAGCCAATTAATGATTTATCAAGAGGATGTAGTGCTGATGATATAGTTAATGTTGTAGCTTTAACGGCAGTTCAAGCACAAACTACAGATAAATAATTAAATAAAAAAAATTTAAAATGTTTAATTATATCAACGTTTAATTATAGGAGGAATTTGTAATGAACATATTAGTTATAAACTGCGGAAGCTCATCTTTAAAATATCAACTTATTGATATGAAGAGTGAAAATGCATTAGCATCAGGATTAGTTGAAAGAATAGGAATAGAGGGTTCAGTATTAACTCAAAAAGTTGAAGGAAAAGATAAATATATAGTAACTCAACCAATGAAAGATCATGAAGTTGCAATTAAATTAGTTTTAAATGCTTTAATTGATCCAGTACATGGAGTTATAAAATCAATGGATGAAATTAATGCTGTAGGTCATAGAGTTGTACATGGTGGAGAAAAATATGCTGAATCAGCATTAGTTACAGATAAAGTTATGGAAGATTTAGAAGAATGTGCTAAATTAGCACCTTTACATAATCCAGCAAATATAATAGGAATAAATGCTTGTAAAGCATTAATGCCAAATGTTCCTATGGTAGTTGTATTTGATACTGCATTCCATCAAACAATGCCAGAAGAAGCTTATGTGTATGCTTTACCATATGATTTATACGAGAAAAATCATGTTAGAAAATATGGTTTTCATGGAACATCTCACAAATATGTTTCACAAAAAGTTGCAGAAGAAATGGGAAGAAATATTGAAGATTTAAAAATAATAACTTGTCATTTAGGAAATGGTGCTAGTTTAACAGCAGTTAAAAATGGTAAGTCAATTGAGACTTCAATGGGCTTCACACCATTAGAAGGTATAGTTATGGGAACAAGATGCGGAAATGTAGATCCAGCTATTGTTGTATATTTAATAAAAGAATTAGGATATACTGTTGAAGAAGCTAATGAATTATTAAATAAAAAATCAGGAGTTTTAGGTGTATCAGGAGTAAGTAGTGACTTTAGAGATATAGAGCAAGCGGCATCACAAGGAAATAAAAGAGCTCAATTAGCTTTAGATATATTCCATTATAAAGTAAAACAATTTATAGGTGCTTATGCTGCAACTATGGGTGGAGTAGATGCTATTGTATTTACAGCTGGAGTAGGTGAAAATTCAGCAGAAACAAGAATAGATTCTTGTAAGGGATTAGAGTTCTTAGGTATTGAAATAGATGCAGTTAAAAACAATGTAAGAGGAAAAGTAGCTGAAATAAGCAAAGATGATTCAAAAGTTAAAGTTTACATAGTTCCAACTAATGAAGAGTTAATGATTGCTAAAGATACTTTAGCACTTGTAACTAAATAATTATAAAATATCTTGACTTTTAAAACAGGAATTTATATAATAAAACATGTGTCATTTAGAAATGGCCTATCTTTTATTAAGGAGCGTGAGAGTAGTTAGTAAATAGTACTTGCTACAATGTTTTATGAAATTGAAATTTTCAGAATTATGCTCAAAGAGAGAAAGAAAAAAAGCACTTGATTTATGTTTAGATTTAAAAAAAATACAATTTGAACATGATGAATTTGGAGTTTTAGAACCATTAAAATTTAACGGTGAAATAAAAACAAATTATGATGTAATTATCATTAGTGGAAAAATAACTGGAAAAATTGAAATGGCCTGCTCAAGATGCTTAAAACATTTTTCATATGATATATGTAATGATATTAATGAAAAGTTTACTAATAATTCAAACCAAGAAGAAGATTCTATTATTTTAGTAGAAGGTGATGAATTAGATATCACTGAAATAATAGTAAATAATGTAATTTCAACCTTACCTATAAAAAAGCTTTGTGATGAAAATTGCAAAGGGCTTTGCCATGAATGTGGTACTGACTTAAATGTACATATTTGTAATTGTAATACACAGGATGTAGATATAAGATTGGCAAAGTTAAAGGACTTGTTTAAGTAATAAGGAGGTGTAACAATGGGAAATCCAGCTAGAAAAACGTATAGAGCAAAAAGAGATTCAAGAAGAGCTCAAACTATGAAAATGAGCTTACCAGGTATCGTAGAATGCCCACAATGCCATGAAATGAAAATGGCTCATAGAGTATGCAAAAGCTGCGGACATTACAAAGGTAAAGAAGTAGTTGCATCAGTTGAAGAATAATAAAGAAAGTCTTATGACTTTCTTTTCTTTATATTCAGCAAAAGGGGGATAAACTATGAGAATAGCTGTTGATGGTATGGGTGGAGATAATTCACCTCATGCAGTTGTAGAAGGTTGTGTAGAAGCCTTAAAAGAGTTTGATGATATAGAACTTTACATAACTGGTAAAGAAGAAGATTTACAAAAAGAATTTGATAAATATGACTATGATAAAAGTAGAATTAAACTTATAAATTCAACGGAAGTTATTTCTCCTAATGAGCATCCAGCTATGGCATTAAGAAAAAAGAAAGATTCTACTATAGTTAAGGCTTTAAGATTAGTTAAAAATGAAGAATGCCATGGAGTTATTTCAGCAGGAAGTACTGGGGCATTTTTAGCTGGATGTACTTTAATAGTAGGAAGAATTAAAGGTATAGAAAGACCAGCGTTAGCTCCTGTTATGCCTGGTAAAAATGGTCCATTTATGGTTATAGATGCTGGTGCTAATGTAGATTGTAAAGCACCTTATTTGCTTCAATTTGCTAAAATGGGAGAAATTTACTTTAAAACAGTTATGGAAATTAATAATCCTAAAGTTGGATTAATTAATATTGGTGAAGAAGAAGAAAAAGGAAATGAATTAACAAAAGAAGCGTATAAATTATTAAAAGAAGAAAATAATATTAACTTTATTGGAAACGTTGAACCTAGAGAAGTATCTAGTGGAGATGTAGAAGTTTTAGTTTGTGATGGTTTTGTGGGAAATGCTGTTTTAAAAATGTATGAAGGTGTTGCATCTACTATTACATCTTTAATAGAACAGGAAATAAAAAATTCACCTATTTCAATGATAGGGGTACCATTTCTTATACCAGCTTATAAGAAATTAAAAAAGAAAATGGATTATAAAGAATATGGTGGAGCACCTTTCTTGGGAGTTAATGGAATATGTGTTAAAGCTCATGGAAGTTCTGATGCAAAAGCTTTTAAAAATGCAATAAGACAAACTAGAATATTTTATAATAATAATTTAATAGAAAAAATTAAGTTAGAAATAGAAAAAAATCATAAAATTTAAAAATTTATACTGAAAACATGGTAACTTATATTGACGTAAAGATAGATATATAATAATATCTTATTAGGTTGATGTAGGAGGTGAAAATGATGATATTTGAAAAGTTAAAAGAAATAATAGCTGATAAGCTAAGTATAAACGCTGACGAGATAACTATGGAATCAACTTTCATTGATGATTTAGGAGCTGACTCTCTTGATATAGTTGAATTAATAATGGCTTTAGAAGAAGAGTTAGAAGTAGAAATTCCTGATGAAGATGCTGAAGGATTCAAAACTGTTGGAGATGTAGTAGAATATATTTCTACACATACTGAAGAATAATAAAGTCCCGCTTTAGCGGGATTTTATATTTTAAGTTTATTCTTGAATTTGTTATATAAAGCAAACTGAAGAATAAACCTTAAGGAGATGATTAAGGGTGAAGGAAATGAATATTAAAGAAGTTGAAAAAAAATTAGGATTAGAGTTTGATAATAAGGGTGTTTTAATTACGGCATTAACACATAGTTCTTATGCTAATCAATTTAAAGATGTAAAATATAACGAAAGATTAGAATTTTTAGGAGATTCAGTATTACAGCTTTGTATAACAGAATATTTATTTAACAATTATAAAAACAAATCAGAAGGTGAGTTAACAAAAATAAGAGCATTAATTGTTTGTGAGAACTCTCTTTTTGAGGTAGCTAAAAGATTATCATTAGGTTCTTTCATAAGAATGAGTAAAGGTGAAGAATTAACAGGTGGAAGAGATAGAACTTCTATTCAATCAGATTGCTTAGAAGCAATCATTGCTGCTATATATATAGATAAGGGATTAGAGGTTGCAAAAGATTTTATAATTGAGTATTTTAAAGATACAATAGATAAAGCTATTAAGCAAGAAATAATTTTAGATTTTAAAACTAGATTACAAGAAATTCTTCAAAGGAATGGAGAAGTAAGTATAAATTATCAATTGGTTAAATATGAAGGACCACCTCATAGAAGAAAGTTTTTTACTCAAGTATTAATAGATAATAAACTTATGGGGCAAGGAACAGGTTATAGTAAAAAAGAGGGTGAGCAAAATGCTGCTAGAGAAGCCCTTGAAAAATTAGGGGAAATAAAATGCGAAAAAAACATTATATAATACCGATTTTTGTTCCACACGAAGGATGTCCACATGACTGTGTTTTTTGTAATCAAGGAAAAATTACAGGTGAAAAAAAAGAAATTATAGTTGGACCTAAAAATACATTAGAAAATAAAGTTGATGAAAAATTTGTTAATAAAACAATAGAAGAATATCTTGAAACTATTGATAGAAAAAATTCAATTATAGAGTTGTCATTCTTTGGAGGAACTTTTACAGCTATTGATATAAAAAAGCAAAAGGAATTGCTAGAAGTAGCTAAGGAGTATAAAAGCAAAAAAATCATTGATTATATAAGATTATCTACAAGACCAGATTATATAGATGAAAATATACTAGAACATTTAAAATATTATAATGTAGATATTATAGAGCTAGGAGTACAATCTTTAGACGAAGATGTTTTAAAAAAATCAGGAAGAGGGCATACTACTTATGATGTAGAAAGAGCTTCAAAATTAATAAAAGAAAAAGATTTTATATTAGGTCACCAAATAATGGTGGGATTGCCAGGTGATAATTTTGAAAAGGATTTTTATACTGCAAATAAATCAGTTTCAATGAAGCCAGATTTATGTAGAATATATCCAGCTTTAACTATAAAAAATACTCCTATGGAAGAAATGTATTATGAAGGAGTTTATAAGCCATATTCGTTAGAAGAAGCAATAGATATATGTATGAAAATTTATAATATATACATAAAAAATAATGTTAAAGTTATACGAATAGGCTTACAACCTACAGATAATATTACAGAAGGAAAAGATGTTGTAGCAGGGCCTTTTCATCCAGCATTTAGAGAGTTAGTAGAAAGCAAATATTTAAATAATAAAATATATAATATAATAAAAAATAATACTGAAGATGTAGAAATAAAAATAAATACCA
>NZ_WHJC01000161.1 GCF_009295725.1 Clostridium tarantellae | reverse complement strand
AATAAAAAAATATAATTAATAAGTAATTAGAATATTACAATAACAGTTAAATAAAGATTGTAAAACTTTATAAATGTTAGAAAAAATAATATAAAAGGAGGAGTTATCAATATTTTTTATAAAATATATTGATAACGAAATTACTAATGATAAATAAAGGTGTAAAAAAATTTATTAGTGTTTTAGCTTTAATTATAGTAATAGTAGGCTTATTTAATGGATGTAATTTATTTTCTATATCCAATAAACTTAAGACTGTAACAAAGTATAAGTTTGCTATGAGTATAGGTGATGGAATTTTAGGAGATAAAGCTTTTAATGATTCTGCTAAGGAGGGTTTAGAAAAGGCTGGCAAAGAATTTAAATCAGATGTTCAAGTAATAGACTCTTTATCTTCTAAAGAATATAAAAAAGATTTTGAAAAGTTAGTTAAAAATAGTGATTTAACTTTTGCTACAGGATTTAAAATGAAAGAGACTTTAGAAAGTGTAGCTAAGAATAATACAGATAAAAATTTTGTTTTAATAGATGAAACTTCACAATTACCTAATGTTAAATCCATTTTATTTAAGGATGAAGAAGGAGCTTTTCTTATGGGAGTAATTGCTGGAAAAATGACCAAATCCAATAAAGTAGGCTTTATTGGTGGAGTAGAAAATGTATTAATAGGAAAATTTGAAACTGGTTTTTCTGCAGGGGTAAAAGCAGTAAATGAGAAAGCATTTAAAGATTTAGATAATAGAAAAAATGCAAAATATATAACTAATTTCACTGATAATGATAAAAGTTATGATTTAGCAAAATTTTTATATAATAATGGTGTTGATGTAATATTTCATGCAGCTGGAGGTGCTGGATTAGGAGTATTTAAGGCGGCAAAAGAAAACAATAAGTTTGCTATAGGAGTAGATAAAGATCAGGCTCTTGAATATCCAGAATATGAAGAGGTTATATTATCTTCTATGATTAAATCTGTAGATATAGCTGTATTTACTTGTATAAAAGATTTTATAAATGGAAATTTATCTATGGGAGTAGAAAATAAATTAATTTTAGGATTAAAAGAAAATGGAATTAGTGTTGCAATAAGTACTAATAAAAAAGTGCCTAAAGAAGTTATTGAATTAGTAAATAAATATAGTGAAGCTATAAAGGATGGTAAATTAGTTATTCCAACAACTCCAGATCAAGTGAAAAATTTTCAAGTAGGAATATAATATTGCAATAAATCTAGAAAATTTTATAGCATAATTTATTGATTATAGAGAAGTGAGTAGAACCTTTTAAGCTTAGGTAAAGTTTTGTCAGTAGGAATATTGACAAAGAAGCCTTACTTAAATAAATTTGTTTCTAAGTGGTTAGTAGTTCACCTTAGTTGACAGAAATAAAATTATATGTAATCATATTTAATAGATTTAAAATTTAAAAAGGTACATTAGGTGTTAATAAAATATTATGTGAAATTTAATATAATATAAACTTAATAGGGAAAGTTAAAAGCTGCAGCCCCCGCTACTGTATATAGTGACGAAAGTAACAAATCCACTGTGATTTCTGTTCATGGAAAGGGTTACTAGAGGATGAATTATTAGCCAGGAGACCTACCTAGTGAACATGTGATATATTCTTTCGGAGGGAAATTAATATACATTATTTATGTTCTGTGTATAAAACTCTTTCTGTATTACTTAAGAAAGAGTTTTTTTATATAAATTTTATAAAAAAGTTAGGGAAGATAATATAACTTAATATATTTTATTACTTTAAATAAAATTAACTTATTTAATTTATAAAAAAATTTATTTAAAGTAATAAAAAATTAAATTCAAATACATATAGTAAAATTCTTATAACTTTATTATAAAATGATTATTTATTAAGCATATATTATTTATAAAGATATGCAAGATATATTAAATAAGTTTATAATTAATGCTATGTAAAAAAATTTCAGTCTATAATTCTAGAAAGAATATCTAAAATTTATAGGCTGATTTTTTATATTTTTATAAAGGAGAGATTAAAGTGGATTATAGTAATATAATGATTCAAGGAACTGCATCATCAGTAGGAAAAAGTATTATAACAGCTGGACTTTGTAGAATTTTATATGAGAATGGACATAAGGTTGCTCCATTTAAATCTCAAAATATGAGTTTGAATTCTTATATAACTCATGAGGGTAAAGAGATGGGAAGGGCTCAGGTAGCACAAGCAGAAGCAGCTGGAATAAAACCTAAAGCAGCTATGAATCCTATACTTTTAAAACCAACTGGTGATAGAAGATGCCAAGTTATTTTAAATGGTGAAGTTTATGCTGATATGACTGCAATGGAATATCATAAATTTAAACCAGAGCTTAAATTAAAAGTAAAAGAAATATATGAAGAATTACAAAATGAATTTGATACTATAGTTATGGAAGGAGCAGGAAGTCCAGCAGAAATAAATTTAAGAGAAGGCGATTTAGTTAATATGGGAATGGCTGAGTTAGTTGATGCTCCTGTTATATTAGTTGGTGATATAGATAGAGGAGGAGTATTTGCTTCCATAGTAGGTACCTTACAGCTTTTAAGTGAAGAGGAAAGAAAAAGAGTAAAAGGGGTAATAATTAATAAATTTAGAGGTGATGTAGAAATATTAAAACCAGGATTAAAAATGCTTGAAGATATTATAAATATTCCTGTATTAGGTGTTGTACCTTACACTAAATTAAACATAGATGATGAAGATGGAGTTTCAGTAGAGAGCAAAATAAAAAGAAAAATAGAGCAAGATGAGTTAGTTATTAAAATAGTACGTTTACCATATATGTCTAACTTTACAGATTTCAATGTATTATTTTCGTTATCAAAAGTTAATGTAAGTTATGCCATAGATAGTGAAGAATTAAAAGAGGCAGATTTAATTATAATTCCAGGTTCTAAAAATACTATAAAGGATTTGATGTACTTAAATAATAATGGTTTTTGGGATGAAATTTTAAAAGCAAAAGAAGAGGACAAGACTATTTTTGGAATATGTGGAGGATTCCAAATGCTTGGTAAAAAAATTATAAATGAAGAAAAAGTTGAAAATGAAATAAATGATATAGAGGGATTAGGCTTATTAGATATAGAAACAGAATTTAAAAGTTCTAAGGTTACTACTCAAGTTAGTGGGGTTATAAGTGATGATAGTATACATAGACTTTTCAATTGTAAAGATAAATATATAGAAGGATATGAAATTCATATGGGTAGAACAACTTTTGTTGGTAAAGATATTATTCCTTTTATTGAAATAAATGAAGTTTTAGGAAATAAAGAAAACAAAGTAGAAGGATATAGAAATAAAGAAGGAAATGTATTTGGAACTTATATACATGGAATATTTGATTCCTTAGAATTTACCAATAGTTTTTTAAATAATTTAAAGAATAAAAAAGGTTTAGAGTTAAAAGAAGATAATACTGTAGAATTTAATAATTATAATGAAATGAAAGAAAAAGAATATATAAAGCTTTCAAATATTTTAAGAGATTCTTTAGATTTAGATAAGATCTACAAAATAATTGATGGACAGGAGGTTGAAAGAAATTATTATTGATATAATAATAGCCTATATATTAGATTTAATATTTGGTGATCCATATTGCATGCCTCATCCAATTAGATTTGTAGGTTCTTTAATAAGAAAAACGGAAAAACTCCT
Source organism: Clostridium tarantellae (assembly GCF_009295725.1). GTDB lineage: Bacteria > Bacillota > Clostridia > Clostridiales > Clostridiaceae > Sarcina > Sarcina tarantellae. The sequence goes on along the minus strand of NZ_WHJC01000161.1, from coordinate 4,020 downwards.
AAGAAAAGGAGAAAAAAAATGGCCATTAAAGTTTATTAAAAATGAGAAAAGAAGAGAAAGATTATGTGGAGGGGTTTTATGGGTAATAACCATTGGAGTTACAGTAGGAACTGTATATTTAATTTTAGGCATATGTAAGTATATAAATATATATTTATTTCACATAGTTAATATTTATTTTATATATTCTTCTTTAGCAAGTACTTGTTTAGCCTTTGAAGGAAAAAAAATATTTAAATCTTTAGATAAGAAAGATTTAGAAAAATCAAGAATAAATGTTTCATATATAGTAGGAAGAGAAACTTCTAATTTAAATGAGGAAGAAATTATAAAAGCCACTGTGGAAACTGTAGCAGAAAATACGGTAGATGGTATAATATCTCCTTTATTTTATATTATAATAGGAGGAATGTTTGGAGTGGCAGCTCCTATGGCATATATGTATAAAGCTATAAATACTTTAGATTCTATGGTGGGATATAAAAATGAAAAATATATGAATTATGGTTTTGTATCCGCTAAAATAGATGATTTAGCTAATTATATACCAGCCAGATTAACAGCAATTTTTATGATAATAGCTAGTTTTATTTTAAGATTGGATTATAAAAATTGTATCAAAATAGTAAAAAGAGATAGAAGAAATCATAAAAGTCCTAATTGTGCTTATCCTGAAAGTGCTATATCAGGTGCTTTAGGAATTAAGCTTGGAGGAACTCATGTATATTTTGGTAAAGTAGTCCCTAAACCAACTATTGGAGAAGAATTAAGAAAGCCTTGTAACAACGATATTATAACTACAATTAAGGTTATGTATTTAACATCTTTTATTGCATTAGTAGTTTTTACAGGAATTTCATTTTTTGCATATAAGTTATAATATTTAAATATAAAGCAATAAATTTTTATCTAAGATATATATTTTTTACTGATGATAAAGAAAAGAAGAGGTGATGATTTTGAAAACTATTAGAAGTAATAGTCATGGCGGTAATTTATATTTAGCCTCTAAGGAATTTGGAATAAATGAAGGGAAGTTTTTAGATTATTCTGCTAATATAAATCCTTTAGGTGTTCCTAAGGATTTAGAAAAGTTAATAAAGAATAATATTAGTAAATTAGTTAATTATCCTAATATAGATTATTCATTATTAACTGAGCAAATAAGCAATTACTTAAAGGTTAATAAAAAAAATATAGTTGTAGGAAATGGTGCAACAGAGGTTATATATTTAACTTTAGAAGCATTAAAATTAAAAAAAGTTTGTATGCCTTGCCCTACTTTTTCTGAATATAAAGGTGCCTGTAATAAATTCAATATTGAAATAGATTATTATAATTTAAAAGAAGAAAATAATTTTAATTTACATATAGAAGATTTTAAAAATTATATTGATAAGGATACTAGTATTGAAGGAATATTTTTATGTAATCCCAATAATCCAACCTCTACATTGTTAAATAAGAAACAATTATTAGATATACTTTTTTTTGCTAATGAAAAACATATTTTTGTAGTATTAGACGAATCTTTTATAGATTTAACAAATGGAGATGAAAAGAATTCTATTAAAGATTTTGTAAAGGAGTATAAAAATTTAATTATTATAAGATCTTTTACTAAATTTTTTGGAATACCTGGATTAAGATTAGGATGTGGTATTTGTAATGAAGATTTAGCAAAAGAGTTAATAAAAATAAGATTACCTTGGTCAATAAATTATTTTGCTACTTTAGTGGGAGAAATATTAAAAGAAGATAATGATTATATTATTAATACAAAAAAATGGATAAATGAAGAAAGAGATTGGTTTTATAGTGAATTAAAATCAATAAAAAAAATAAAAGTATTTTATCCTAACACAAATTTTATTTTAGTAAAATTACTTGATGAAAATATTGATTCAGTAAAATTAAGAGAAAAATTAGGGGAAATGGGCATATTAATAAGAGATTGTTCTAATTTTAACAATCTAAGCAATAAATATGTACGTTTTGCTATAAAGGATAGAGATAAAAATGAAAAATTTATTAAAAATTTAAAACAAGTATTAAATTAAGAAGGGATAGTATATGATTTTAGTTATAGGTGGAGCTAGAAGTGGAAAAAGTTCTTTTGCAGAAAAGAAAGCTAAAGAATTACAATATAAATTAAATACTAATGTGTTATATGTAGCTACTTCTATAGTATTTGATGAACACATGGCGGATAGAGTTAGAAAGCATAAGGAAAGTAGACCAGATAATTGGCCAACTTTAGAACAGTATAAAAATTTTGAAAATATATATGATAATGAAGATTTTAGAAGAAATAAAGTAATTTTATTAGATTGTCTAACTTTAATGGTTACTAATATACTTTTAGAATACAATGGTGATTTTGATAAAATTTCTAATGAACAAGTGAATTTGTTGGAAAAAAATATAATGAATGAGGTAAATAAATTTATTAAAGTTTGTAAAGAAAATAATAAAGAGGTAGTTATGGTTTCTAATGAAGTAGGATTTGGCTTAGTTCCATCTTATAAATTAGGAAGTATATTTAGGGATATTGCTGGAAGAGTAAATCAATTAGTAGCAGAAAAGTGTGAAGAAGTATTTTTATTAACAGCAGGAATTCCATTAAAAATAAAATAGAGGTGTTATTATGAATAGCTTAAAATTAGCTTTAAGTTTTTTTACTCGCTTACCAGTAGGAAATATAGATTTTTCTGATGATAATTTCGTTAAAGCTATAAAATATACACCTATAGTTGGAATAATAATAGGTATTATATTAAGTAGTTTTACTTTTTTTATGAGACCATTATTTCAAAAAGAAGTAGTAGCATTTTTTATAGTAGTATTATACATATTTATAACAGGTGGCTTACATTTAGATGGACTATCAGATACTTGTGATGGAATATTTAGTAATAGATCTCCTGAAAGAATTTTAGAAATAATGAAGGATAGTAGAGTTGGATCCTTTGGAGTAATTTCTATGATATTAATTATAGTTGGTAATATTATATTTTTAATGAATAGTTCTTTATTAGTTGTATTTCTTTTTGTTATAGTAGGAAAATGTTCTGTAATGATAAGTTGTAAAACTAGCCAATATTCAAGAGAGAGTGGTATGGGAAAAACATTTGTAGAAAATGCAGGAAAGTTACCATCTTTAATAATAGTTATAATAATAACAATGGTTATTATATTAATATCCTTATTTACAAATAATATTAATATAATAATAGCTTTATTTATTACTTATATTTTAAGTTGTTTTATGACAAAAAACATAAGCAAAAAAATAAATGGTATTACAGGAGACGTTTTAGGATTTCTTGCAGAAGTATCTCAATTAATATTTTTAATTAGTTGCTATATAGGGAGTGTATTAATTTGAAAATTGTTTTAATAAGACATACTGAGTGCATAGCAAATGAATTAGGGGTATATGGTGGTCAGGTTGATTACGAATTAACTAAAAAGGGCAAAAAACAATTAGATAAAGTAATAAAATATCTTTATGATAGTAAAATCTTTGAAGGAATTGAACATGTATATACTAGTCCTTTAAAAAGATGCTATTTATTAGCTAATAAAATTTCTAAAACTTTTAATTTACCATTTAATTTTAAAAGTAATTTAATAGAAACTAATTTTGGAATATTTGAAGGGTTAAGTAATGAAGAAATTAAAAAAAATTTTAAGGATGATTATGAAAAATGGTGTAATGAGTATGTTACATTTGCTATTCCAAAAGGTGAAAGTCTTCTAAATTGTAGTAAAAGAGTTTCTTTAGTTGTAAATGAAATTATTAATAAAAATAAAAATTTAATAATAGTTGCTCATGGAGGAATAATAAAATTAATTATTTTAAATTTATTAAAGTTAGATTTAAGTCATTATTGGAATTTTTACTGTGGTAATGGTTCTATAATAGAACTAAGTTATATGGATGATTTTGCTTATATAAAAAACATTATTAATTTTAATAACTAATAGAACTAATAAATTAGATATTATAGATATAGG
>NZ_WHJC01000160.1 GCF_009295725.1 Clostridium tarantellae | reverse complement strand
AATATATAGCATATAAGAAGGGTGTGATGTTTATGATTGAAGGATTGATAGGAAGTTTTACATTTTTAAGTGTACTTTTATTAATTATAGGTTTTATTCTAATTGGAATAGAGTTTATGATGCCTGGATTTTCATTACCTGGAATACTAGGAGTTACATGTTTAGTATTATGTGTTCTTATTACTGCTAAAAGTTTTATAGATGTAATTCTCTTAGTTATGGGTATACTTGCTATTGTTGGAATAATGTTAGGTATTATGATATGGTTCTTTTCTAAAGGGAAAATTGTAAGTCCTTTAATTTTAAAAGATGAACAAAATAAAGAAAAAGGATATATAAGTTCTAATGATTTAGAATATTTACTTGGAAAAGAAGGTATCACTATTACAGATTTAAGACCAACAGGAATTGGTGAATTTAATGGGGTAAGATTAGATGTAGTATCAGAAGGAGACTATGTACAAAAAGGAAGTGAAATTATTATTTTTAAAGTAGAGGGCTCTAAACTAGTGGTTAAGGGAAAAAGTAATTATAAATAAAAATAATTTAAATTTTTGGAGGGTTTAAAATGGATGCTTTAAATATTGGATTAAGTATTGTATCAGTGGTAGTTATTATTTTATTGGTGGTGAGTTTTTTAAAACTTGTTCCATTAGGATTATGGATTTCTTCATTAGCAGCTAACGTTAAGGTTAGTATTTTTAATTTAATAGGTATGAGATTAAGAAGAGTAGTACCTAATAAAATAATTTTACCATTAATTAAATCAACTAAAGCAGGAATTAATTTAAGTGTAAACGAGTTAGAGGCTCATTATTTAGCAGGTGGAAATGTAGATGCGGTAGTAGATGCTTTAATTGCAGCTGAAAGAGCAAATATAGATCTTCCCTTTGAAAAGGCTGCTGCTATAGATTTAGCAGGTAGAGATGTATTAGATGCAGTTAAAATGAGTGTAAATCCAAAAGTTATAGAAACAACTAATGTTTCAGCAGTAGCAAAGGATGGAATAGAATTATTAGTAAAAGCTAGAGTAACAGTAAGAGCTAATCTTGAAAGGTTAGTTGGGGGAGCTGGAGAAGCAACTGTTTTAGCTAGAATAGGTGAAGGAATTGTTACTACAGTAGGTTCTTCTATGACTCATAAGGAAGTATTAGAAAATCCAGATGGAATTTCAAGAACAGTTTTAAATAAAGGATTAGATTCAGGAACAGCTTTTGAAATATTATCTATTGATATTGCAGATATAGATGTAGGAAGAAATATAGGTGCACATTTACAAACACTTCAAGCAGAAGCTGATAAAAATATTGCTCAAGCAAAAGCAGAAGAACGAAGAGCAATGGCAGTAGCTAGAGAACAAGAAATGAAGGCATCTGTTGTAGAAGCAGAGGCGGAGGTTCCAAGAGCAATGGCTCAAGCTTTAAGAGAAGGAAAGCTTGGTGTTATGGATTATTATGATATGCAAAATGTAATGGCAGATACAAAAATGAGAGCTTCTATTTCTGATAATGGAAACAATAACAAGGCTATAGGAGAGGATAGCAATGACAAAAAATAAAAATGATATTGAATCTTTATTTGGAAAGCTTTTAGGATCAGCGAATTCTTTTAACAGTATTAATACATTTAATGAAGGTACTAAAGATATTTTTAAAAATAGAAAATTTAAAGTTGAGGATATAGAAGAAAATTTAAAGATTATAGAAAATACTATGGATAAGGATTTTAAAGAAATAAAGGATAGGATTTTTGAAAAGGAATTTAATAAAGATTCAAAAATAGAAGAGAGTAATTCTTTAGAAAATCAAGTTAAAGAATATAATGAATTAAAAGAAGAAATTACTAATGAAATTTCTAATATGATAAAAAAAACATCAGATATATTAGCTGAAAATGAAAAAGAATTTGCATTTCAAAATATAACAAAAAATTTAAACTCAGATAAATTAAAAGAAGCTGTAATTTTATCTGAAATTTTAGGAAAGCCAGTAAGTAAACGAAAAAGGAATAAAAATAGAGGATATAGATAATTATGAATTTAAGGGTATTATTAATTGAAGATGAACCTGGAATAAGAATTTTACTTAAAAAAATAATAGAAAAAAAAGAAGGGTTTACTGTAATTGGTGAATGTGATAATGCTAAAGAAGCTATAAAGATCTTTGAAAAAACAAAACCAGACATTGTATTTTTAGATGTACAAATTAATGAAGGAAATGGAATTGAATGTGCAAAAAAAATGGCTGATATTAATCCTAAAACAAAAATAATTTTTGCTACTGCTCATGCTGATTATATGCAAGAGGCTTTTGAAGTATATGCTTTTGATTATTTAGTTAAACCATTTAATGTAGATAGAGTTTTTAACACATTAAATAGAATAAATAATATAGAAAATTTAAAAAATAATAATGATGATTTAGATAAAATAATAAGATATGAAAAGGGATTAGATAAACTTTTAGTAAAAGGGAAAGAAAGTATAAGCTTTGTGGATATTAAAGAAATTATTTTAGTTCAAAGGGAAGATAGCAATACAGTTATTTATACTAAAGATGATTATTTCACTACTTCAGCTACACTAACAGAAATAGAGAAAAAACTTGGTGGAGATGAATTTATGAGAAGTCATAAATCATATTTAATAAATATTTCTCAAATATCAAAAATATTTCCTTATGGTAGATGGACTTATGTTGTAAAATTTAAAGATATAAATAAAGATGCTCTTATAACACAAGAAAAATATGAAGAGATAAAAAAAATATTTTTTATGAATTAAAGAATGATAAAATTATAATTATATTAAAAAAAGTATAGAGAAACTAATAAATTTAGTTTCTCTATACTTTTTTTAAAAATAATTTTTAAAATTACTTGTTTTGTAAGATTTTTTTAATTTTGTTATAGTATAAAGAGAATATAATTTAAATATTTCTTTTAGAGAAATTTTAATATAGTATTTAATAATTAATAATAGGAGGAAAAAGTTTTGAAATTTAAAAATACGAGAATTAAATGGAATTTTTTAATAGCTACTTATATAGTAGTATTAGCTTATGTACTTATGAATTTAAGTACTGTATCAAAGGGAACAGGATATATATTTAGTGTGATAAAACCATTTGTAGTAGCAATAGGTATTGCTTTTGTTCTTAATATACCTATGAAATTTTTTGAAAATAAGGTATTAAAATCATTAGAAAAGTGTAAGAAAAAATGGATTAGAGGTTTGAGAAGACCTTTGGCTATAGTAATTAGTATAATTTTAATAGTAGCGTTATTTATGGGCGTTATTATATTTGTTATACCTCAATTATCAGAGAGTATCTCTAGCTTAGTAGATGTAATACCTAAATCTGTAAAAAGATTTGAGGAGATGATATCAAATACTATGGGAAATGCTGTTATACTAGGTGATATAATAAGTGAAGTACTAAAAATGTGGAAGGAAATTCTTAAAGTACTTGGGCAGGTAACAGGTAGTATGATAAGTAAAGCTTTAGATATAACTATAGGAGTTACTTCAACTATAGTAGATTTTTTTCTATCATTAGTATTGGCTATATATATGTTAGCAAGTAAAGAAAATCTTATAATGCAAATTAAAAAAACCATGTATGCTTTTCTTAATAAAGAAAAAGTTAATAAAATAATGGAAGTATCATATATAGCACAATTTAAATTTACTAGATTTATAGTAGGTCAATGTACTGAAGCTTGTATTATTGGATGTTTATGTTTCATAGGAATGACTATATTTTCATTTCCCTATGCTTTATTAATAAGTGTACTTATAGGCACAACAGCATTAATACCTATTTTAGGAGCATTTATAGGGACTATACCAGCAGCTTTTATTATTCTTATGATTAGTCCTATAAAAGCTTTTTGGTTTATTATATTCATAATAGTTATGCAACAGATAGAAGGAAATTTAATCTATCCAAGAGTAGTAGGAAATTCCATAGGATTAACTGGAATATGGATAATGTTTGCTATGATGGTTGGAGGAAGTATGTTTGGAATAATGGGAATGTTAATAGGAGTTCCTTTATTTGGAGTAATATATACAGTATTATCAATAATAATAAATAAGCGATTAAAAAATAAACAAATAGATATAAATAATATTAAGTAACAACAGTAAGTTTTTTATGCAAATTATGGATAAATTGGGAAAGTTATATTATAATTAGTTTGTATAATTTTAAATTATATTACAACAATTATGATATATGAGTTTTTAGAAAAGAGAGGAGGAGCAGCTCGTCTAAAATTAATTAAGCTTATTTTAACTTGGCGTAGATATATAGAATTTGAGGAAATTTATATAAGGAAATAAGTTATAATAAATTTGCCAACTTGTAAATTGGAAAATTTGAAAAATTTTAGCAGAGTGCATTGTATTATGGTTAAACCCACTTTAATAGTGATGGCAGCAGGGATGGGGAGCAGATATGGAAGTCTTAAGCAAATAGACCCTATTGGTCCTAATGGTGAAATTATAATAGAATATTCTATACATGATGCTATAAAAGCTGGATTTGGAAAAGTAGTTTTTATTATAAAAAAAGAACTATTAAAAAGCTTTAAAGAAATAGTAGAAAGTAAAATAGATAATGTTATAGAGGTAGAATATGTTTTTCAAGAAATAGATAAAATACCTAAAGGGTTTAATATACCTAAAGATAGAGTAAAGCCTTGGGGAACAGGTCATGCTATATTATGTTGTAAAGATATAATAAATACCCCTTTTGCAGTTATTAATGCAGATGATTTTTATGGACAATCTACCTTTAAAATAATAGGAGATTATTTAATAAATAATAAAAATCCTTATCAATATGCAATGGCTGGATTTGTTTTAGAAAATACATTGACAGAATTTGGAACAGTGGCTAGGGGTATTTGCAATGTTGATAAAAATGAATATCTTATTTCAGTTGAAGAAAGAACTCAAATTAAAAAAATAAAAAATATAACTAAGTATCTTAATGAAAATAATGAGTGGATTACTATTGAAAAGGGAAGTATAGCTTCTATGAATATTTGGGCATTTACTCCTACTATTTTTAATGAGTTAGAAAAGGAATTTAAATTTTTTCTTAAAGGGTTAGATAATAAAGAAAAGAGTTTACAAGATGAATTTTATATACCATTTGTAATAGATAAATTATTAAAAGAAAATAAAATAACTGTTAAAGTTTTAAAATCAGTAGAACAATGGTATGGTGTAACATATAAAGAGGATAAAGGGTATACTAGAGAAGCGATAAATAAATTAATGGGAAAAACTTATCCAAATAAATTATGGGAGGCTAATTTTTTAAATGGTTAAAAATTATAATTTTGATGAAATAGTAAAAAACTTTAATTTTAAAGGAGAATTTATAGAAGCTAAATCACATATTTGTGGTCATATTAATGATACTTTTATATTAAAATTTAAAAATGAAAATAATTCAGAGCAAAAATATGTATTACAAAGAATAAATACAGCTATTTTTAAAGATCCAGACAAATTAATGGAAAATATTAAAAATGTAACAGCACATATAGCAAAAAAAGTTAAAGAAGTTAATGGAGATCCACTAAGAGAAACATTAAATATTATACCAACTAAGGAAGGTAAAACTTATTATGTAACTGAACAGGGTGACTATTTAAGAGCTTTTGTATTTATAGATGGAGCTAGAACATATCAAATAGTTGAAAAACCTGAACATTTGTATACATCAGGAAAGGCTTTAGGCAAATTTCAAAAGCAACTAGCAGATTTTCCAGTAGAAATTTTACATGAAACTATTCCATACTTTCATCACACTGAAAAAAGATATGAGGCATTTTTAGAAGCAATAAAAAAAGATGAAAAGGGAAGAGTAATTTTTATAAAAGATGATATTGATTTTGTTATTAAAAGAGCTGAAGATACTAAAGTGCTAGTTAGTATGATTGAAAAAGGGATTTTACCTTTAAGAGTTACTCATAATGATACAAAGTTTAATAATGTAATGATAGATGATGAAACAGGAGAAGGTATTGCAGTAATAGATTTAGATACTGTTATGCCAGGATTATCATTATATGATTTTGGAGATTCAATTCGTTCAGGTGCAACTACTGCTTTAGAAGATGAAATGGATTTATCTAAAGTTAATTTTGACATTAATTTATATGAGCAATATTCTAAGGGTTTTTTAGAAGAGGTAAAGGAATCTCTTACTAAAGAAGAGATTGAATATTTACCATTTGGTGCAAAACTTATGACTTTTGAATGTGGTATGAGATTTTTAATGGACTATATAAATGGAGATGTATATTTTAAAATTCATAGAGAAAAACATAATTTAGAAAGAGCTAGAAACCAATTTAAATTAGTTTTAGATATGGAAAAACAAATGGAAGAAATGCAGAATATAATAAAAAAATATTGTTAAGTTAAATAACTGTAGGAACTTATGAAAAATAAATTCCTATAGTTATTTTATATTTTAACTTTAAATTTATAGAGTTATCTTATAAAAAAGTTTAATAAATTTCTTAAGTTTTTTTAAAATATATGAGCAATAAATTTATAGTTAACATATTTGAAAAAGGCTTATAGAAGAAGTTACATTATTTACCACTCCATTGGTGGCATTTAATATTTGTAGAGTTGTATTTGTTGTTGTTGTTATAATTGTGTATGCTGTGGCACTATTATAAGAATTTATAGCTTCTGATTGAATAGGAGTAGCACCAGTTGCACATCCATTTAAAAACATTATAAAGAATAATTTTTGAAAAGGAGCAGTAAATCCAGATATATAGATATTAATTAGGTAACAATGTTTAGGTGCTAAAATAAAAGAGCCATTATTAATATTATAATTAATATCACTACCATTACTAGTTATATTTTTATGGTTATATAATAATATACATCCAGGAGGAACTACGGGATTACAGGAAGAAGTTGATAAAAATTGAGCTCCTTTATTAGGAGATATATCTTTATAAGAATCATTACATATATGATTAATATAATCATGGTGGTTACAAAAATCATGGTTGCAGAAATCATTTGTAGAACTATTAGTATTTTGAGTAAAAGCTGCTTCATTATTATATGTTTTTTGAGAAAAATCATAATTAGATTTATTTGAATTATAAGTATTATTTTCAGAGTTTAAAAAATTACCATAAGGTTGATTTTTTAGAGTATTATAAGTTTTACTACAAAAGTGATAATTGGAATTTTGGGGAATATTATTATTGTTTTGAGAAAAGTATTTATCATTTAAATCACAATTAGTATTTTCAGTAGTGCAGCAATTTGAATCGTAATTATTATTAAAATAATTTGATTGTGAAGTACAGGGTGCATATTTAATATGTTGGTTATTTATGTTATTATAAGTAGACGGTAGAGCATTATGATTAGGGCAAGGTATTTTATTTTTATAGGAGTTTGCATAATTATAATAATTTGAGGGAAATCCATAGTTAAAATTTTGAGTGGATGTTCTAAAAGAATTGTTAAAATTGCCTGGATTATTATAATTATTAGGATAAAAGTTAGGAGGAACGTTATAATAAGGTTGTGGCTTTGAAAATGATTTATTCATATTATGGTTATAAGGGTTATGATCAACCATATTTGAATAGCGAGACATGGTATTACCTCCATATTAATAATATATATTATTTTATGATTGAATTTAAAATTGGTTACTAAAGGTAAATAAAC
>NZ_WHJC01000159.1 GCF_009295725.1 Clostridium tarantellae | reverse complement strand
CATAATCTTTCTGTAAAAGACCGTTTTTGTTAGGGTCTATATTTTCATGCACAAATTTAAATCAAAATATTGGTTTTTTTAAAAGTTATCCACAATTTTTTAAATCTTAATTTCACAATCGCCTAATTTATGAATGTTCATAAATATAATGCCCTATACTTAAATAAATTATAATAAAATATATTAAAATAATCTATTTTTTTCTTAAACTAAATGTTGATAAATAAGGAACTGGATTTGTACCATCTCCATAAAATTTAATAGTATTAGCCCCTGAATTTAATGCCACTGGAATAGTAACCTTACCATTAACATTTGGAGGAAGTAAATAATCATCAATTTTTGAATCATTAACATCTATTGCTAATGGTAAAGATATTGCAAAAATATTTTTATATTGTAGTAATAAATTGTAATTTCCAGTTGTTGTGCTTTTAACAGTAACAGTGGATGAACCATTTTCAGCTCCTCCTAAGTTAACAGTAAATGAAGCTAAATCTTTTGTTGCCATTACTGCACCATTTTCTAGTATACCACTAGCTACATTATAGGTTCCAGCCATAGCTACTGGTGCAGTAGAAATTAATTTAAATTTACCCAAATAAGGTGCTGGGTTTATTCCATTACCTAAAAATTCAATAGTATTTTTATTAATAGAATTTACCTCAATAGGTAAAGTAAATGTTAATGCATTATCTGAATCAAAATCTGTAGTTTTACTAGTATTATACACCATTCCTGTATCAAAATTATTTACTTTAACTCTAAAACTTCTATCTGCATCTCCTGATAAATAATTTATTACTAAATTATATCTTCCTTTTTCTACTTGTCCAATATCTACTGAAACACGCCCCATATTTCTTCCACCTATATCTTTTATAAAGTTAGTAGCTTCATCTTTCATGGCTTTGTTTTTTAAAATTCCTGTAGCAGTATCAAATTCTGGTATAGATGCAGTAACTGGATAAAGAGAAAAATAAGCTAAACTTGGAGCTGGCTCTTTATTTTCCCCATAAAATCTAAGTTTATTTATTTCTTCTTTTAGCGGTACTACAAAAGAAATTACACTTGGATAAGCATTTTTTAATAAATATGGAACAGTGCCTTTTTCTTCATTAACATCAATCATTAATGACTGTTCTTTAACACCACTATTTTTATAAGTTAATGATATAATATACAATCCTTCAACTTTAACTTTAAAAATTGCTGTAGTTGCTCCATCAAGTTCTCCTCCTATATTAGTAACATATCCTTTTAGCATTCCAGTTCCAAAAGTTGCTCCTCCCTCTAAGCGACCTGCTACACTATAAGTTCCTGGTGGTGTTGGTGGTGGCATAGTAGTAAAAGTAAAAAGTTCTAAATCAGGAGCTGGTATAGTACCGTTTCCTGAAAATACAATTTTATTTAAACTTCCCATTTTTAAATCAACAGGTAATGTAAATACAGATGCATTTTCAACTGTATCATCTTCAGTCTTTGGTAAAGTAAATGGTCCTAGGTTAGTATTATTAACAGTTATTTTTAATTGACTATCTTCTTCATTTACATCTAAATATTTAATAGACAACATATATTTTTCAGTTTCCGGAGAATTTATATTATCAAAGGTTGACATTCCTTTATTTATGCCTCCAAGTTTAGTGACAAATCCTGTTTTTTCATTTACTATTGCTCCATTAGTAAGAATACCTTTAGCTACATTATAAATTCCTATTGGTTTCATAAGAGATCCTGGAATTATGACAGCAACTCCAACTATGTGAGGAGCTAAATTTTTACCATCTCCATGTAATGTTATAATATTTTCCGTCTCTTCTAAATCTAATGGTATTGTATAAGTTGCTGGATCTGAAGAACCAAAAGTTCTTGGTAAAACATAAACAGTTCCTGTATTTACTCCATTTATATCTATTTTAATACCTTTTTTTCCATCACCTGACATATAATCAATTAACATATTATATTTTCCTGGATCTGAAACATTCAAAGGAAATTTTATATACCCATCTGCTGGGCCTCCTATATTATATAATACAGTATATGCTCCACCTCCTATTTTCCCATCTAATCCCATATAATTAAAGACTGGCATTCTAATATTTGTTTCTGTACTCATAATTTTATATTCATATCTTTCTAGTGCCATTATAAAATCCTCCTTAATTAAACCCTTCTCTATATTACAATATTTAAATTAAGTTATTTTTGCTACTACTTTTAAAAATTTAAAGATAGCTATAAATAAAAAAGCTGTGCTACTAAACAATTAGTACACAACTTCTTTTAAAATAAATATACACTAAAAATTAATTAAGATTTTATTTTCATAATTTAAAACTCTATTTAAATTTCACACTTAATTTGATAACTATTTTGTTATGTTTAGTTTATTTTTTTAAACAATGCATATAATCATCTGCTTTATAACCCTCTATTACGTAAGATTGTCCTTTTGAACAAAAAATAGAACTTGAAGTATATTCCCTGTCCTTATCTTTGTTATATTCTATTTCCTTAATAATCTCTTCAGTATTATGACAAATATCATATCCAATAAAATTTAAATTTATAATTCCTTTTCCTCCTGTAAAACTTAATAATTCCATACTATAATTCATAAATTTAACTACTGGTCCATATCCTTTAATTTTCACCTTATTACCTACAATTTTAGGTTCCTCAAAAATTCCTTTTAATTTTTGAATATCAGATAAAACTTTTCCTATATGTTCAATATTAGCTTCTATCTTAAAAGAGTAATATGGTTCTAATAATATATTTTCAACTTTTTCTAATCCTTGTCTTAAAGCTCTAAAAGTTGCTTCTCTAAAATCTCCACCACTAGTATGCTTATTATGAGCACGCCCTGTAATTAAAGTAACTTTTAAATCTGTTATTGTAGATCCTGTTAATATTCCTTTATGTTGTTTTTCAAATAAATGATTCTTAATTAAATTTTGATATCCTATAGATAACTCATCTACATGGCAATTATTATTAAAAATTACTCCTCTACCTCTATCTAAAGGCTCTAACTTTAAATGCACTTCTGCATAATGTTTTAATGGTTCAAAATGACCACATCCAAAACTTTTTTCTTTAATAGTTTCTTTATAAATAATTTTACATTGCCCAAAATTCACAATTAATTTAAATCTATTTTGTATTATAGTTTTTAAAATTTCTAATTGTATAGGCCCCATTATATGAACTTGTATTTCTTCTGTTTCTTCAATCCACTCTATATTTAAAGAAGGATCTTCACATTCTAAAATTTTAAAAATTTTTAATATTTCTTTAACATTTAAGTTTTTATCAAATATAACCTTGGACTTCATAGTAGGTACTAAAATATACTTCTCTCCATTATTTAAAGACCCTAATTCTATACCTGCTTTAGTTTTTGATAAACCTGTCACAGCAAAAACCATCCCTGCTTCAACTTTATCTAAAGTTATATATTTCTCTCCATTATATAATCTTATTTCATTTACTTTTTCATAAATTTCTTTTTCTTCACTTAAATAAGGTATTTCATCCTTTACTTTTAATATTCCCTTTAAAGCCTTTATATAAGTTAATCTATTACCTGAATTATCATATTTTATCTTATAAACTTTACCTTTAAAATTATCATCTTTAAAATATTCAGTTGAAGTTATGTAATCAAAAGTATTAAAAAAATCTAGTATTTTAATATCTTGTAATGCTGATCCATAAAAACAAGGAAAAACTTTACGTTGTTTAATCAAATTTTTAAACTGTTCTATCCAAAGATCTTTTTCATATTGTTCTAATAAATATTTTTCTAAAAGCATATCATCATTTTCTGCAATAAACTCTATTAATTCTTTGCTTAATTCACTATCTCTAAAATTATTATTAATTAAAAATACTTTATCATCAAAGTTTTCTTTAATACTTTTTAAAACTTTTTCTATATCTGCTCCAATCCTATCTGTTTTATTTATAAATAAAACAGTAGGAATTTTATTTTTCTCTAGCAAATTCCAAATAGTCTCAGTATGACCTTGAATTCCTTCAACTGCACTTATTACAATAATTGCATAATCTAATATTTGAATAGCTCTTTCCATTTCACTAGAAAAATCTACATGACCTGGAGTATCAATTAAGTAATACTTTGATTCATTAAAATTAAATGTAGCAATTTCTGAGAATATAGTAATTCCTCTTTCTTTTTCAATTATATTATTATCAAAAAAAGAAGTTTTGTGATCAACCCTGCCTCTATTTTTAATACTATTTGAGTAATAAAGTAATTGTTCTGATAAAGTTGTTTTTCCGGCATCTACATGAGCTAAAATTCCTATTGTTTTCTTCATATATTTTCTCCATTAATTTATTTTTTCATAATTTTTAATTCTAAAAAAAAAGTTAAAAGAGCTGCTAATGATATTCCTACGCTATAAAATGAATTAGTTGATTTATATACAAAAAAATCTTTCAAAAAAAATGCCCATACTATTATAGTTAATAAATGTATTATAATTTTTATAGGCTGTTTTTTTATAAATTTAATAAAATCTTTATTTTTATTTAGTTTATTATTTTTATTCATATTAATCCTCCAATAATTTAAATTGGTTAATAATTAAATTTTTTATTTAACTTCTATTTTTCATATTTATATCATTCATTATAAAAGTAATTAGTATAATTTTCAATAATTCTTAAATTACTATAAAAATAGAGCATAAAAATTTATTTTATGCTCTATTTTTATATACTAATTTTTAATATAAAAATTTATTTTTTTGTATGATACGCTATGCCAATAGCTCCAGGTCCTACATGTGCTCCTATTACTGGTCCAATTGAAATCACTTCAACTGTAGTATTAATATCAATTTTTTCTTTTATTCTCTCTGCAAGTTTAATACCTTCTTCTTCACAATTAATATGATGCACTATTACTTTTCCTAATCCTTTTTCTTTCAAATCTTGTAAAAAGATAGATAATATTTTTTCTATTGCTTTACTTTTTGTTCTTACTTTTTCTAATACTGATGTTTTTCCATCTAAAACAGTAAGAATAGGTACTATTTTTAAAACTTTTCCCACTAAAGCTCCTGCTGAACCTATTCGACCTCCCATTTTTAAATAATCTAAAGTTTCTGGAGTAAATAAAAATTTACTCTTAGTTTTTATATCTTCACATACATTAACTACTTCCTCTAAACTAGCTCCATACATAGCTTTTTCTGCTGCTTCTAAAACAGCTAGTCCCATTTGCATACAATTAGAACGTGAATCTATAATAGCTATTTTTCTTTCAGGATATTTTTCTAAAAGAACTTCCTTTATTAAATGAGCACTAGAAAATGTTCCGCTCATTTCTGATGAAATAAATACAGCTACTACATCATCTCCATTTTTTAAATTTTTTTCAAATTTATTAGTTATTTCATCTAATGATGGCTGAGATGATTTGGGAAATTTATTATTTTTTTTCATTAATTCATAAAATTCTTCATTACTTATATGAACTTCCTTTATACTATTATTAGCTAAAGTAATATTTAATGATATAACTGAAATATCATACTTTTTTAATAAAGAATCAGGTATATATGCTGTGCTATCTGTTAATACCTTTACACCCATCTTGTACCTCCTATTTTTACTTCTAGAAAAATATTATACCATTTATCTATTCTTTTCTCATAAACAAATTTTTCAAAGTATTTAAAATAAAAAGAAAAAATAATTTTATCCAATTATTAACAGTCAATATAATATGTTATTCATATTATATATTAAATAATTTTTTATTTACTTGGAGGTTTATTAAATGAACTCTTTATTACAAAATACAATTATTGATATAAGCCATAATCATTATGATATTTTTTTAAATAAAGATAATGTTATAGGAATTGGGTTAGGAAATAAAGTTAAAAATGGAATAGATACTGGAGAAACTTGTATTCATGTTTTAGTAAGTAAAAAAATACCTACTAATGATTTAAATCCTTCTCAAAAAATTCCTGAAACTTATTTAGGAATTAAAACTGATGTTATAGAAGCTGGAATTGTAAAACCATTTGGATTAACAGATAAAGTAAGACCTTTAATTTGTGGGTATAGCATTAGTCCTGCTAACACTAATTATGCTGGTACTGCTGGTGCTATAGTAGAAGATAAGGAAAAAAATCGTTACATTCTTAGTAATAATCATGTACTAGCTAATAAAAATACCATGCCCATTGGTACTCCTATTCTTCAACCAGGTGTATTAGATGGTTCAAATTCTGCTAGTAATATAGTAGCTTACTTACACAAGTTTGTAGTAGTTAATTTTCCAAATTCTAATTCAAAGCCACCTAATAACTATACTGATTGTGCCATTGCACTAATAAAACCTAATATAGATTATTCACCTTTAATTAATACTATTGGTGCAGTAAAAGGAATTGGTGATGTTAGTGTAGGTATGGGAGTAAAAAAAAGTGGAAGAACTTCTGGTTATTCTACTGGTAAAATAAGTAGTACTAACGTTTCTATTATAGTAGATTTTGGAAATGGTACTGATCCACTATTTAAAGAACAAATTGTAACTACTTCTATTGCATCTCCTGGTGATTCTGGTAGCTTAGTAGTTGATAATTATAATTATGCTGTTGGATTATTAATGAGTGGTTCTAACCAAATAACAGTTTGTAATCCTATAAAAAGAGTGTTAACTTTTTTAAATGTAAATTTAGTTACTTCTTAATATATACTATTTTCTTATAAAAAAACTATATATTTTAAAGGTTGATCAATATATTTCAATATTATATGATCAACCTTCAATTACAGTTTTTATTAAGTTTTTTATGTTAATTCACTCCAGCATAACTACCTATGTCCTCTATAGTTTCATTAATTTCTATATTTTCACAAGTATATTTTTCTTGTTTAAATTTATTATTAAACTTAATAATATTATTTAATATTGTACCTGTAAGAGTTACTGCTAAAAATGCTAAGATTCCTTTTGCTATACCAAATGTTAAAGCTCCACATATAATTACTAATAAGTCTGCACATAATAATGCTATAGCAATATTAATTTTAGAATATTTATTTAAAATTTTTGCTAATATTTCTGTACCACCTGTAGATGCATTGTTAGATATTAGTAAAAATAATCCACAAGACATTACACTAGCTCCTCCTATTACTGATAATAATAAATTATTAGTTAAAGCATTTCCATTTAAAAAATTACCTATTATATCAATAGATATTGATAAAATCATACTTGCATAAATAGTTTTAAACCCAAAATCTCTATCTATGATAGCAAAAGCTCCTATTAGTAAAATTCCATTTCCAATAAAATTAATTGCTGATACTGAAAATGATGGTATATAATTGTTAATTACAAGCGCTAATCCCGTCAAACCACCAGCAGCAATATTATTAGATAAATAAAAACTTTGTAATCCAAAAGCTATAATTATAACACCCATAGTAATAAAAGCATATTCTTTTATTAATTTTAATTTTTTTTCTCTCATAAGTGCTCTCATCCCCCATATAATATATAATTTGTCAACTTTATTTAAATATTCATATTTTTTCTAAGCAAATAAAATCATATCAGATTTTAATAACATTTAAAAGCTTGAAAAAAATATTTATTTATTTTACATATATATCCTACTTCAGTTTAATATTTTAAAATTTCATACGAACTTTTTTTAATAATTTAATAA
>NZ_WHJC01000158.1 GCF_009295725.1 Clostridium tarantellae | reverse complement strand
TTCTTATGTAAGTTAATATATCATTTTGAAATATTCTAGAAAAAAACAAAATCTGCTTCGCAGACAACCTTCAGCACTTTAATTAAAGTTATCCACAGATTCTCAAAATTATAATTTCCTAAAGAATAAAATAAGGAATAATAAGTATCGCTAAAGGATATTTAAATTATTGCTTTTACCCCTAATATCACAGAGCAATAATTAAAGTTACTTTAAATAACACTTATCATTCCTAATTTTTATTAATATACTTTAATTAATCAATATCAAACATAATCACCATTTTATTGGTGTTATCTATTACTAGTTCTATATCTTCATCATCATTATTTACTATATATTTAAATTCTAAAAATGTATATCCATTTAATACAACAAATTTATCCACTGTAAGATTAACACCTTCTGGTACTAACTGTTTATCTTTAATAAATTTTTCTCCTATACGTATGGCTTCATCCTTTGAAAGATTAGCATTTTTATCATATGGTTTATTTAATGATATTTTCATCTCTTCTACTTTTTTCTTTAATATATCATATTCCATACTTATATCAACAACCTGCGATTTACTAGGCTGTCCTTTAGCATGACCTACAATATAAATATCCTCTAAATCATCAATTTTAGGTATAACTTCAAAACTATTAAATCCTACTTTTTTTCCTATAGAATAAGACATGTTACTCTCATCAATGTCTACACCAAAATATTTTTTTGCATTTTCTGTTAATAATTTTATTAATTTTTGTTCTATAGCTTTATCAAAATTTTCATTAGTATTACATTTTATATCTAACATTTCATTTTCTGAAAAATCTAAAGTATTATTAGCATCTTTTTTTACAGGCATACATGATAGCAAATTACAACTTAATCCTAAAACTAAAATACTCGCCAATATTTTTCTTTTCATTTCCTTATCATCCTTTCAAAATAATTATTTAAAGATAAAAATTAAATTTTAATATTAATATTCCCTATTTATTAATTAAGATACTTAGTTTCTTTTAACTACAATAATAATAATTTTAATTTAATTAACTTTTTCTCACATTAATTAACAATCATTTACTCGACATTTTTTTCCAAAAGTTTTATAATATTACCTATGAATCAAAAAATTACATATTTTTTTGATTATTAACATAATTTAAAGGAGTTGATATTTTGATAGAATTTAAAAATGTAAGCAAAAAAATAGGTTCAAAAGTTATTCTTCATAATTTGAACTTTTCTATTGAAGAAGGAAAATTTATAGTACTAATAGGCTCTAGCGGTTGTGGTAAAACTACTACTTTAAAAATGATAAATAAACTTATAAAGCCAACCTCTGGCGAAATATTTATTAATGGAAATCCTATTTCTCAAGAAAACACTATAAATCTTAGAAGGCATATAGGATATGTTATTCAAAGTACAGGATTATTTCCACACCTAACAATAAAGGAAAATATCGAATTAATTCCCAAGCTAAAAAAAGAATCTGTTAATGAAATACATAAACGTACTATATATTTATTAAATTTAGTAGATTTAACTCCAGAAATTTATTTAAATAAATATCCAAGTGAACTAAGTGGAGGTCAACAACAGCGGGTTGGTGTTGCTCGTGCTTTTGCTACTAATTCAGAAATTATATTAATGGATGAACCCTTTAGCGCTTTAGATCCAATAACAAGAAGTTCTTTACAAGAGGAACTATTTCATTTACAAAAACAATTAAATAAAACTATTATTTTTGTTACTCATGATATGGATGAAGCACTAAAGCTAGCAGATAAAATTTGCATAATGGAAAATGGATCTATATCCCAATATGATACTCCTGAAAATATTTTAAGACATCCTAAAAATGAATTTATTAAAAATTTTATAGGGAAAAATAGAGTTTGGGAAAATCCAGAATTTATACATGCTAATGATATTATGATAAAAAATCCAATTGCTGTTAAAGCTACTAGAAATGTTCTTCAAGGAATTGAAATAATGAAAAGTAACAAAGTAGATAGCTTATTAATTATAGATAATGAAAAAAAACTAATAGGTTTAGTGACTTTGAAAATTTTAAAGAAAAATAATCCCCAAAGAACTAGTTTATTGGGAGAAATAATGGCTAAAGATATCATACTAGCTTATGAAGATGATAATTTAATAAAAATTTTAGAACTTATAAATAAACATTCTATAGGATATGTTCCTGTTATCAATAAAAATAAAAAATTAGTGGGTTTAATTACCAGAAGTAGTTTATTATCTGTACTTAGTGAGCAGTTTTTAGATATGGAGGTGAATATTCTTGGCTAATTTTATACAATTTATCATTTCTAAACACAAAGAAATTCTCCATTTACTTTTACAGCATATAACATTAACTTCTTTTTCAATTTTTTTATCAATTTTAATTGGAGTTCCTTTAGGAATATTAATAGGTAAAATAAAACCTCTTAGAAAACCTATATTAGCCTTTATTAATTTAATTCAAGCCATTCCGTCTATGGCACTATTAGGACTTTTAATTCCTTTTATAGGTATTGGAAGTATTCCTGCTATAATGATGGTTGTAATTTATTCATTACTACCTATAGTAAAAAATACTTATACTGGATTAAATAATATAGATGCTAATATTTTAGAAGCTGCTGAAGCTATGGGATTAACTCCTCTCCAAACTTTAAAAATAATCCAAATGCCTCTTGCTTTACCTATGATTATGGCTGGAATAAGAATATCTGCTGTTACCTCTGTTGGACTAATGACTTTAGCAGCATTTATTGGTGCTGGTGGACTTGGATATTTAATATTTTCTGGTATACAAACAGTTAATAATAATATGATTCTTGCTGGTGCTATACCAGCAGCTATTTTAGCTCTTATAGTAGATTATATTTTTGGCAAAATAGAAGTTTTTGTTTCACCCAAAGGATGTAGTTCTATCCCTAACAAAAAAAAATCTATTGTTTTTAACATTTTATTATTAGTACTTGCAGGTATAATAATTTTTTCTGTTGCAAATAATTTTTCAAAAGGTCACAAAAAAAACATTGTTGTAGGTTCATTAAATTTTTCTGAACAGCTTATTCTAGGAAATATGATTTCTGATTTAATTGAAGATCACACTGATTTAAATGTAGATAGAAAATTAAATCTTAGTGGTAGTTCAATAGCATTTTCAGCAATAAACACTGGAGAAATAGATATGTATGTAGAATATACTGGTGATTTACTCATTAATGTTTTAAAGGATCCTATTATTCATGATCCTAAAAAAGCTTATGAACATATCAAACCTGAAATGGAAAATAAATATAATTTAACTTTATTAGAACCTTTAGGTTTTAATAATACCTATACCATAGCTACAAGAAAAGATATTGCTGAAAAATATAATTTAAATACAATATCAGACTTAGCTAAAATTAGCAATAAACTTGTTTTTTCACCTACTATGATATTTGTAAATAGGCCTGATGGACTAGTTGGATTAAGTAAGGTTTATAATCTAAAATTTCAAGATGTTAAACCAATGGATGGCTCTTTAAGATATTCTGCTTTAAATAATGATAACAGTCAAGCTATTGATGCCTTTTCTACGGAAGGCCTATTAAAAGCTTTTAACCTTAAAGTATTAAAGGATGACAAGCAATTTTTCCCACCATATAACGCTTTTCCTTTAATAAGAAAAGAAACTTTAGAAAAATACCCCGAACTAAAAGATACTTTAAATTTATTAACTAATAAATTAAATAATGAAACTATGATTGAACTTAACTATAAAGTAGATCAACTTGGTGAATCTCCTGAAAAAGTTGCTAAAGATTATCTTATGTCTCAAAAATTAATTTCATCTAATTAATTTTTAACATAGAAGATAAAATAATATGTTAATTATAACTTAAACTTAATATATTAAATTTATTAAAAACATACTATTAATTTAAAACAAAGCCTTAGGAACTTATAGTAAATAAGTACCTAAGGTCTTGTTATATTTAATTTAAAATATGTTTTAAACAATTATTTTATTCAAACTCTAAAACAAGTGAATATTTACCTTTAGTACTTTCTCCAGTAAAGTATTCACCATGCTTTGCTACAAAAGAAAATTCACCTATGGAAATTTCTTCTTGTCCTATTTCTCCTAAATATGTTTTATTGTTCATATTATTATTTAACCATATTGGATTACTAATATAATGAACTCCATTTTTAAAGCCATCTTTAATATATAAACCTAAAGCTAATTTACTCATAGAATCTGTTTCTGATATATTTGTCCAATTAGAGAACTTATTTGGATTTACTATATCTATTTTTCCTTCTTCTTTAATAAAACTTTTCAAGTAAACTTTAACTTTGCTTTTTTTATTATTTGTAATTTTATAATTTGCAGTAATAAACTTTTTATCTAATGCATTTGTTACTACTTGAAAATTTATTTTTATAGGAATTGACATACTTATGCTTCTTACAACTGTTACTTCCTTATTTAAATAAGATATATTACCATCATTATCTTGTACTGAATATTTAACTTCATAAATTCCTGGTTTTTCACTATTAATATTAGAGTTAATAATTACTTTATCTATTAAATTTCCATCCTCTTCATCTGTAACATTTATTAAATTTAATAAATATTTATCATCAACTTTATAGTCTTGCTCAATAATTATATCATTATTTTTTAACATTATAGTTGGTTTATTATTACTTCTAACAGTAACTACTCTTTTAGCTATAATTTCTTTTCCCCAATTATCTTTAACAAAATACTTTAATTCATAATTACCTAATTTATTTACATCCACACTTCCCTCTACTTTTGGTATTAAATTAATATCATGATCATCTTTTACATTTACACCTTTTAAAGGATCAAAATCTTCTCCTATTTTAATTTTAATATCTTCTATACCATTTATTACAGGTGCTTCATTATAAATAGCCTTTAATCCATTTGGAGTTATTTCAAACTGAACAGCTTCTATGTCTTCTTGCATTCCATTAATATAATCTTCTTTAGCGTTAATTACATCTCCTAATATTTCTAAAATATTAGGGTTTCCATGCCAAAGCTTTATAATATCACCATACTCATAAGTAAAATATTTTAATGGGTCAAGTTTATAAGAAGTAGCATAATCCTCTCCATTTAATTCTATAAATAGTTTTCTAATTTTTCTTTTATTAAAAATTTCAATGGAAAAATATTTTTTATCTTTAAAATTTTTATTAAGCTTTGAACCAAACTTCCATGTAGAATTAGTTGAACTTATACCTATAATTTCAGCATCACATTTTTTTACTTTAACAGTTTTTTTTAAATCATCAAATTCAATATTAAATCTTTCTTCTCCAAATGGTGAAAATTCACCATTAACTTTTATAATATTTTCATTTAATTTAGGATTTTCAATTACAGTAATTTTCCTAGTAACTTCTAATTTTTTATTCCAGCTATCTTTAACTTTATATTTTATAAAATATTCACCTAAATTAGCTATATCAACATTTCCTTCTATAATTAAATCCTTAGTTATATTTCCATCTAAATCATCTGTTACAACAACTCCCTCTAAAGGATTAAATTTGCTATTTTTAATAATTGTTAAATCATCAATATTTTTTATAATAGGTGCCTTATTTCTTATTTCCTTTAATCCATTTTCAGTTATTTCAAAACCTAAATTTTCTATATCTTCAACATCCTTTAGACCTTTTGAATAATCTTTAGTAGCTCCTATAATCTTTCCTAAAATGCTTTGTCTCTCTAATACATTTCCAGAAATCTTTATAATATCACCATACTCATATTTAAAATTATTTAATTTTGAAACCTTTCCTGAAGTAAAATAATCCCAACCTAATAATTCTAAATGTACTTTTTCCTTTAAATGTTTATCTAATATTTTTATATCTAAATATTTGTCATATCCTATATAATTACTAAAATATTCATTAGTAAGTTTATCTAATTTTATTTTTCTATTAACTGTATCAAACTTTATTTTAAAACAAGGTTTAATTAATTTATAATATCCAGCCGTTTTAGAAAAATTAAAAGGTATATGAAAAAGTGATGAACTATCCTCTGAATAACTCTGTAAATCTTCACCATCAACCTGTATAAAATTTTTATCTAATCCATTAATTAAATTATTGCTTTTTAAATCTTTTGCTAAAGATTTTATATTGCTGCTTATACTAATAAAAATAATACTTAAAAATACTGCCATTACACGGTTCACTTCTTTTTCCTCCTTCCATTAAATATAAAAAACACCTATTTTAAATTTAAATAGGTGCTTAATTTATTTAAAATTTTATTAATTATTTACTTAATTCAAAACCTAAAGTTAAATTATACTTTGATTCAACCTTTTCTGTTCCATTTCTTAATTCTGATGTTGGTAATTCCCATTTAGCACCTAATAACTTTAATGTTTTACTTTCACCTTTAACTATAGTGCCTAATTCTTTTACAGTATCTCCTTTATTTTTCTTTCTTACATCAACTGCTGTAGAATCTGCTAATTGTAATTTTAAATCTATTTCAACCTTTCCATTATTCTTAGTACTTTCATTTACATCATTTAATTCTAAAATTCCATTATCATTTTTTTCAACACTTTCTAATGTAACTTTAACATTATCAGCACTATTTCCATTATTAGTTATCTTATACTCTGGTGATATAAATTTTCCTTGTCCATCTTCTGTTTTTACATTAGTCGCTACTGTAAATACCATTTTTGTTGGTACAGTTACAGATAATTGTGCCACTTGTGGTGCATCTTTAACATCAACTTCATTAGCAACATTATTATTCCATGCTTCTATTGAACCTTGTACTGGTATTTGTATTTTTTCTTTTTGAGTTCCATCTGAATTTATTATTCTAGAAGGTGTTTTTGTTGGTGCAGCCAAAACATTAATTCCATTTATTAATGCTGTGCTAGTTATTGCTGTTCCTAATATTAAACTTAAAATTTTTTTATTCATTTTTACTCCTCCAATATAAAGGTTTTTAATTATATATCTATTTATTTTTATAAAAACCTCCTTAATAAAATTTATATAAATAATTAATTTCTAATTATTATTTTTAACTTTACCACTGTTTTTCCCAAGTATTCTCCTGTGTGTGGATCATAAGCTTCTATTTGTGCAGTAGCTGGATATTGTCCTTTTTTTAATACTTTATTTAATTTACATTTTTCAATATATTGATTAGGCTTTATTTTTCCAGACTGAAAAATCACTTTTTTATCTGAATTTAATTGTATTTTAACCCCTATTGGATATATATTGTATGGTGGATTTGCTATTCTTACATTTCCCTCTAACTTTCCATTTTCAAAAGTTGGAGTTGTATTTATATCAAAAGAAAACATTGAAGAATCTGCTTCTTTTTGTAAAGATTTTTCTATTTCTTCTGCTGTCAATCCTGGCAATAATCCATCTCCTATAATTCCTTTTAATTGTCCATCTTTTATCTCTACTTTTGATTTACATCCTTTTGTAAATAAAATTAATATACTTATTATTATTAAAAGAAAAATAATTAAAATATTTTTTTTCTTTTTATCTTTTAAGTTTATATATTTTTTAAAACTCATAATTTGCTTCCAATATCTCCTTTGTTTTTCGACATTTTTTTCTATTTTTTAATTATATATTAACTATATTAATTTTAATCGTCAATAATCATTTTATTTTTAATATTAATAAATAAAAATAAAATATTTTTTACATTTTATTTCTTATATGTTTATATATATATAAT
>NZ_WHJC01000157.1 GCF_009295725.1 Clostridium tarantellae | reverse complement strand
ATGGAGGTCTTTATGGGATTAAGAATAATATATGGGAGAGCAGGAACGGGAAAAAGTTATTATTGTATAAATCAAATAAAAAAAAAGATAGAAAAAGGAGTAGAAAATAAGTTATTGCTTATTGTTCCAGAACAATTTACTTTCCAAACAGAAAATAAAATTCTAAATAATATAGGTGAAAAATATGTATTATATGCTGATGTTTTAAGTTTTAAAAGATTAGCTTATAAAGTATTTAACAAATATGGTGGTTTAAATAAAAAATTAATGAAAGATGCTGGTAAAAGCATGTTAATCTATAGACTACTTGAAGACTTAAGTAATGAAATGACTATATTTTCAGGTGCTGCTAAACAAGCTGGATTTATTGATATTGTTTCAAAAACTATTACTGAATTTAAAAAGTATAATATTACCGAGGAAATATTAAATAATATATATGAAGAAACAGAAGATGAAAATTTAAAATTAAAGATTCAGGATTTAAAGCTTTTATTCAGCAATTTTAATATTAAATTACATGAAAATTATATAGATGGGGAAGATCAACTTGATATGTTATCAGACAAGCTTGAAGATTGTAATATGTATGATGGAGCAGAAGTATGGATAGATGAATTTACTACTTTTACTCCTCAACAAATTAAAATTATTTTAAAACTTATAAAACGAGCTAAAACAGTTAACATAACTTTATCTTTAGATGAAAATAATGTTTCTATTGGTGATAGTGATTTATTTGCAGCAACCAAAAGTACAGAAAAAAGATTAATAAGAGCTATTGAGGAAAATAATTTGCCTTTTAAAGGATATATAAATTTAAATGAAGAGATACCATTTAAATTTAAAGAAGATAAAGAGCTATATCATATTGAGAGACAAATGTATTTTTATCCTTTTAAAGAATATAAAGGTGAAAATAAAAATGTAAGACTATATAAAGCTAATAATAGCTATGATGAAATAGAGTTTATAGCAAAAGATATTTTAAGATTAATTAGAGAAAAAGGCTATAGATTTAAAGATATAGCTATTGTATGTAGAAATATAGAATCTTATGAAAAAATAAGTACAGTAATATTTAATGAATATGAAATTCCATACTACATTGATAAAAAAATGGATGTTGCAAGTAATCCGTTAATAGTTTTAATAACTTCAGCTATTGATATAGTAACAAAAAATTGGAACTATGAAAGTATGTTTAAATATTTGAAAAGTGGATTAGTAGGTATAGAAACAGAACATATTGATATTTTAGAGAATTATGTATTAGCTAATGGTATAAAAGGTGATAAATGGGATAAGAAATGGCAAATAATAATTCAAAATTTATTTAAACAACAAGATATAACTGAAGAAGATAAAGAACATATGATAATAATAAACAAAATAAGAGAACAAGTTATAGTTCCTTTGAAAAAATTTTATGAAAAATGTACTGGAAAGAAAACTTTAAGAGAGTTAAGTAAATATTTATATGAATTTTTAGATGAAGATTTAAATGTAATAGAAAGAATTGATAAAGTTGTAACCTATTTTGAAGAGAAAAATTTACCACAAAAAGCAAAAGAATATTCTCAAGTATTAGATATATTTATAGAAGTTTTAGATCAAGCTGTAGAAGTATTAGGAGAAGAAGTTATTGAATTAAAAGAGTTTTCTAAAATTCTTAATGTAGGGTTTTCTAAATATGAAATGGGTTTAATACCTATATCATTAGATGAAGTGACAGTAGGAGATATAACTAGAGTTAAAAGTAATGGTGCTAAAGCTGTATATATTGTGGGTGTAAATGATGGAGTGCTACCTTCAGTTAATAAGGATGAGGGAATATTATCAGATAAGGATAGAGAATTTTTAAAGTTTAAAGGTATAGATTTGGCCTCAGATACTAAAACAAAAATGTTTGAAGAACAATTTTTAGTTTATACAGCATTAACCATATCGAAAGAATATTTAGTTATAACTTACCCCTTATCAGATTTTGAAGGAAAATCTTTAAGACCATCTATTGTTGTTCATAGATTAAAAAAAATATTACCTAATATCATTGAAGAAAGTGAAAGTTTTAAGCATAATTTAGAAAATAATTTTTATTATAAAATTTCATCAAAAGTACCCACCTTTAATGAACTTATAGGAGCTTTAAGAAAAAATTATGATGGCAAAGTAATAGAAGAGTACTGGAGTGATGTATATAATTGGTTTAAAAATCATGCAGAATGGATAGAAAAATCAAATAGAATATTTAAAGGATTAGCATATACAAATTTAGAGGAAAGTTTATCTAAAGAAAAAATAAAGAAATTATATGGTGATAAAAATGGAAAAATAACTTTAAGTGTTTCTAGATTAGAAAAATATGCCCAGTGCCCATTTGCATATTATGTTCAATATGGTTTAAAAGCCAAGGATAGAAAAATATATGAATTTACTTCACCAGATTTAGGAAATTTCATGCATGAAATTCTAGATGAATTTACAGATGAAGTTAGAAGTGAAGGATTAAAATGGTGTGATTTAAATATAGAAAAATGTAGAGAAATAATAAATATTTTAGTTGAAAAACAATTAAATAAAAATAAAGAATCTATTTTAAATAGTTCTAAAAGGTACAAATATTTTACAGATAGATTTAAAAGAATTTTAACTAAATCAGTAGTTATTATATCTGAGCAAATGAAAAGAAGCAATTTTGAAGTATTCAAAAATGAATTTGCTTTTGGAACTAACACAGATGGAAACCCAATAAAAATAGAATTATCGTCAGGAGAAGTAGTTTATTTAACTGGAAGAATAGATAGAATAGATACTTTAAGTTTAGAGGATAAATCTTATTTAAGAATTATAGATTATAAATCAGGAAATACAAAGTTTGATTTAAATAAATTATATAATGGACTACAAATTCAATTATTAGTATATTTAGATGCATTAATAAAAAATTCAGAAAACATAATTAAAAAACAAGCTTACCCAGGAGCTATACTTTATTTTAAAATAGATGACCCTATAATAAAATCAAATAAAAATTTAAATGAAAATGAAATAAAAGAAAAAGTATTAAAAGAATTAAAAATGGATGGATTACTTTTAAAAGATATAGAAGTGGTTAAATGTATGGATAATGAATTAGAGAGCGGATATTCTTTAATAATTCCAGCTGCAATAAAAAAGGATGGAGAACTTAGGGAAACAAGTTCAGTAATAACAAAAGAGCAGTTTGATATATTAAGAGCTTATGTTAATGAAAAAATGATAGAAATTTGTAATGATATTTTAACTGGAAAAATAAATATAGAACCATGCAAAGAAGATAAAATAACAGTATGTGATTTTTGTGATTATTCTCATATATGCCAATTTGATAGTGGTATAGAAAATAATAAATATAATGTTATATCTAATAAGAATGATAAAGAGCTGTGGAATGAAATGGGAAGTAGAATCACTTTAAATTTAGGGGAGGGTAAGTAATGGGAACTAAATGGACTAAAGAACAACTTTCTGCTATTGAAACGAGAGGATGTAATCTTTTAGTTGCAGCAGCTGCTGGTTCAGGAAAAACTGCGGTTTTAGTTGAAAGAATAATAAAAATGATAACAAATAAAGAAAATCCAGTAGATATAGATAGATTATTAGTTGTGACTTTTACTAATGCTGCAGCTTCAGAAATGAGAGAAAGAATAGGTGATGCTATATCGAAAGAATTAGAGAAAGATCCAACATCTGTTATTTTGCAAAGACAATTAGCATTATTAAATAGAGCTAGCATTACTACTATGCATTCTTTTTGTTTAGAAGTTATAAAGAATAATTTTCATCTTATTGAATTAGATCCTGCATTTAGAATTGGAGATGAAACGGAATGTACATTGATAAAGCAAGAGTTAGTAGTTGATTTGTTTGAAGAAAGATACAATGAAGAAGATAAAAATTTCTTAGCTTTAGTAGAAGCCTATGGAGGAAGCAAAAATGATAATAAATTACATGATATATTATTAAGATTATATCATTTTTCTATGAGTGGACCTTGGCCAGAAGAATGGTTAACAGAAAAAGCAGAAGATTTTAATATTTTATCAATAGAAGAATTAGATAAAAAAGCTTGGGTTAATATATTAAAACAAAGTATGTATATAGAAATAGAAAGCTTTTTAGAGATGTTAAATGAAGCTTATAATATTTGTGAAAGTACATTAGGATTAGAACCTTATTTAGAAAATATAAAGGATGATATTTTACAAATAGAACATATTAGTAAATCTTTAGATAGTAGTTTAAGTAAAATACAAAAAGTTTTAAGTAATATCAAATTTTCTACTTTAAAAAGAGTTAAAAAAAGCGATGTAGGAAATGAGGATTCACAGAATAAAGTAAAAGAGTTAAGAGAAGTAGTTAAAAAATCTATAAAAGAACTTAAGGAAAAAGTTTTTTATATTGAATTAGATGAAGCTATAGAAGGAATAAGAAAAATGTATCCTTTAATAAAATGCTTAACTAATTTGGTTATAGAGTTTTCAAAAAAATATAATGAGAAAAAAAGAGAAAAAGGTATATTAGATTTCAATGATTTAGAACATTTATGTTTAAAAATATTAATTAATAGCGAAAATAAAAAAAATATTTTACCATCGAAAGTAGCACTAGATTTTAGAGAAAAATTTAAAGAAGTTTTAGTAGATGAATATCAAGATAGTAATAATGTTCAAGAAACTATAATAAATATGATTTCAAAAAAAAATACTAAAGAACCTAATGTATTTATGGTAGGAGATGTAAAACAAAGTATTTATAGATTTAGACAAGCAAAACCTGAATTATTTTTAGAGAAGTATAATACTTATAAAGAAAAAGGAAATAAATATAATAAAAAAATAATGTTATATAAAAATTTTAGAAGTAGAAAAGAAGTTATATATGGTGCAAATTATATTTTTAAAATTTTAATGAGTGAAATAGTAGGTGAGCTTAATTACGATGAAAAAGAATCTTTAAATTTAGGTGCTGATTATAAAAAATTAGAAAAAAATAATGTATTAGTGCAAAATGAATGTTTGGATGATATAGAAATAGCTGGAGATATAGAACTTCATATACTTAATAAGGCAGGACAAAAGATTGAGGAATCAAATGTAAGTGATGAAGATGAAATTATAGTAAAAGAAGAGGATGACTTAGATTGCATTCAATTAGAAGCTAGAATAGTAGCACAACGGATAAATGAATTAATGAATTCAAATGATAGAAATACTTATATGGTTTGGGATAAACAAATAAATAAATATAGGAAATTAAG
This sequence comes from Clostridium tarantellae, assembly GCF_009295725.1. GTDB lineage: Bacteria > Bacillota > Clostridia > Clostridiales > Clostridiaceae > Sarcina > Sarcina tarantellae. Next base: position 2,494 of record NZ_WHJC01000157.1, on the reverse strand, counting down.
GTTTAAAGATATAGTTATACTTTTAAGAGCAACTAAAAATTGGGCTGAAACCTTTGTTGAAGAATTAGGTATGGAGGGTATACCTGTTTATGCTGATACTGGAACAGGATATTTTCAAAGCATAGAAATAAGAACGATGATGGCTCTTCTTCATATAATAGATAATCCACTTCAGGATATTTATATAATATCATCATTACGTTCACCAATTTTTTCTTTCAATGCTGAAGAATTAGCGGAAATTAGACTTTTAGATAAGAAAAAATATTTTTATGAAAATATAAAGGAAATTTGCAAAGGAATTTTTGATGATGAGATAAATATTGAATTAAAAAATAAATGTTTATATTTTAAAAAATGCTTAAAGAAATGGAGAGAAAAGTCTGTTTATACTCCTATTGATGAATTTATTTGGTATTTATATACGGATACTTCATACTATGGTTATGTTGGAGCTATGCCTAATGGAGTTCAAAGACAAGCTAATTTAAGAATTTTGTTTCAAAGAGCTAAACAGTATGAAGAAACTAGTTTTAAAGGATTATTTAATTTTATTAATTTTATTAATAAGTTAAAGAAATCTTCAGGAGATTTAGGAAGTGCTAAAATTTTAGGTGAAAATGAAAATGTAGTGAGAATAATGAGTATACACAAAAGTAAAGGGTTAGAGTTTCCAGTAGTATTTTTATCAGGAGCAGGAAAACAATTTAATCTTATGGATTTAAAAAGTAACTTATTATTCCATGATGAATTAGGTATAGGGGCAGATTGTATAGATATAGAAAAAAGAATAAGTTACCCTACATTACAAAAATATTCTATTAAGAAAAAAATTGAGTTAGAGACATTATCAGAAGAAATGAGAATTTTATATGTTGCATTTACTAGAGCAAAGGAGAAATTAATAATAACAGGAGCAACAAATGATATAATAAAGAGTTGTGGAAATTGGTGTAATGCAGCTATGATAAATGATAATTTAACTATATCTCCAAGTAAAGTAATGAAAGGTAAAAGTTATTTAGATTGGATTTCAATGGCCATGGTAAAGCATCCTAAAGGTAAAGTAATTAGAGAAATTGGAAATTTAGATGTTGATTTTGATTCTAAAGAAATATCCACATGGAACATAAAAATTTGGAATAAAAAAGATATTTTTGTGGATGATATAAATGATAATGTGGATAAAGTTGAGGATAAAAAATTATTTGTTGATAATTCACATAATAAAGTTAATTTAGAAATTGAGAAAAGATTAAATTTTAAATATAAATATTATGAAAGTTGTAGTATGCCTTCTAATATATCAGTATCAGATATAAAAAAAGCTGAATATGAAGATATAGAAGAACAAAGTTATAATTTATATAAAAATCCAATTAAGAAAGTGCCTAAATTTATAAAAGAAGAAAGTAAAATATCAGCTGCTGAAAAAGGTACAATAATTCATTTTGTGATGCAAAATTTAGATTTAAATAAAGTTGGCAATTTAAATGATATAAAAAATCAAATTGAGGATATGAAAAGTTGTGAACTTTTAACAGAAGAACAATTCAAAATAATAAATCCATATAAAATTAAAGCTTTCTTTAAAGATGAATTAGGTAAAAGATTAATAAAGGCATTTAAGGAAGAAAAACATATTTATAGAGAATTACCTTTTTTAACTGAAATACCTAGTATTAGAATAAATAAAAATTTAGATAAAGAAATATATGGAGAAGAAAAGTTAAGACTTCAAGGAATAATAGATTGTTTTTTTGAAGAGGAAGATGGAATAGTTTTATTAGATTATAAAACTGATTATGTTGAAGATGGAAGTGAGAAGGAACTGTTAGATAGATATAAAGTTCAAATTGATTTGTATTCTTCTACGATAGAAAAAGTCACTGGAAAGAATGTAAAAGAAAAGTTTTTATATTTGTTTTATTTAGAAAAAAGTATTAAATATAAATAAAAATGTCTTAAAAAGCATTGTAGCAAGGTAAAAGCAATATACTTATTAGAACATTATAGAATATTATGTTAAGTTATGTTTATACTCCATATACATTAACAATATTTAATTTTAGTTTTTATAGATAACTATAGCCTTTAATAATATAGATTTTTAATCAATTTAAGCTATATTATTAAATAGCTTTATATTGGCTTGTATTAGTTTTTTAATTTAAAAGGATAAAATACTCTATGAATAAATAAAAACTTGTTATAAAGGCGTATATAGAGTTTTAAACATATAGAATGTGTTATTACCTAAAAAAAATAATAAAATTCAATTAATTTTTATTTAACTAGAAAAAATAATTGAAAAAAAGAAGAAAAAAAAGAAGAATTTAAGATTTGTTTTTAAATTTAATAAATTACTTAGTAATATCATAAATAGATTTAATAGCATATTTAATTCATAAGTATATTATATTATAAAACATAAAGCTCTTAAACTAGCTTATGAAATTAATTTTTATTTGTAAAATTATGTATAAAGATCAAA
>NZ_WHJC01000156.1 GCF_009295725.1 Clostridium tarantellae | reverse complement strand
TATAAACCTCTATCAAATTCCATTTTTTTGAATATTATGGATATAAACCTAATATTTAAAATAAAAATTTACTTAATTGGAGGAGAATATCTATGAAACATTTTCATTCCATAGAAACCAATATGAAAATTTCTAATAGATGTAACCAAGTAAGCGAAGTTGGATTTCTAAATCTTCCATCTTCATTAGCTGGTTCACAACTATTAAAATTTAATAATGATCTTTATGCATATAATTCTCAAGGACTTTTTAAATTAATTTCCCCTGCATTAAAAGTATGGCAAAAAATATATCTTCCTATTGTTTCAATAAATTATATTTATATGGTTCCTTTAGAAGATTACTTATATCTTTCCTGTAATTCAGAGTTATGGAAACTAAAAAAATGTACTGATCCGTTAAAATCTTGGATTAAAGTTGAATCTACAAGTAAATCTGATAATAAAAAATTATTTGTTCAACCTAGAGCATTTTTTAAAGGATATATATATGGTGTTACTTTTACAGATACTAGTTTTTTTATTATGAAATCTTCAAATTTAATGGATTCTAAAATGTTATGGGAAGTAGCTTCACCTAAATCCTTTAATAAAATAAATAAAAATAAAGATTTAGCATTTTTAACAGTGGCAAATAATCGTCTTTATGCTGGTACTAATACTCTTTCTGGAAAATTTACAGATGAAAACTCTTATTTAAGTGATGGCGTTGAAATTTGGGAAAACGAAACAGGTAATTCCAATACATGGAAACAAATAAATATATCTGGTTTTGGCGTAAGAAAAAAAATAAATAATAAGCTAATTTCTACTAACCAATTAATAAAAGCCTCTAGTATTTTTAAATCTCCTAAAACCAATAAAGAATCATTAATAATAGCTACTAGTTCTATTTTTGGATCTCAAATTTGGATATATAATAATGAAGATTTAAATGGATGGTATAATGTTCCTATAGAAAATGAGCCTTGTAGTATAATAAGTGAAATTAAATCTATTGTTCTCTTTAAAAATGAATTTTTTATTGCTTCTAGAACTATTTGCAATGTAAATAATGTTTGCTCAGATATAAATTGTAATTTATACAAAATTAATTCATTAACCTGTGAATGTTGTAAAATAGATTATACAAATTGTAATTGTGATAATTGCATTTCTAATTGTATTTGTACCTGCCCTTGCGAAGAACCTCTATATAAAAATTATATTACAAATTCTATATTATTATTTAATAATGAAATTTATTATTCTGTTTCAGATAAAAATAATAAATTTGGAGATATAGTTTTTGCTTTACTATTCAATGAATCTAATAATGTAATTGAAAGTTCTAATACAAATAATAATTCTATTTTGATTGATAAATGTAAAAATAATTCATTAGGTACTTGCTCTCATAGTGAAGGTTGTTCTACTCAAGCTTTTGGTGATTGTTCTCACTCTGAAGGTTGTTCATCAAAGGCTTTAGCAGATTGTTCCCATAGTGAAGGTTGCTTATCAAATACTTTAGGTAAAAACTCTCATGCTGAAGGTTCTAATACTCAAGCAATTGGGTGCTCATCTCATGCTGAAGGACTTAACTCAATATCAAATGCTTCAAATTCTCATGCTGAAGGTAATCAAACTCAAGCTAATCATATAAATTCCCATGCTGAAGGTTTTAAAACTATTGCTAATGGTGAACATTCTCATGCTGAAGGTAGTTATACTACCGCTTCTGGTAATTCATCCCATAGTGAAGGTAACGAAAGCGAATCTATAGGAATAAATTCCCACGCCCAAGGTTTTAAAACTATTGCTAATGGTGAACACTCTCATGCTGAAGGTAATCAAACTGAAGCTAATGGTGATAACTCTCATGCTGAAGGTTTATCTTCAAAAGCTAAAGGAACAACTTCTCATGCTGAAGGTTTTAAAACTATCGCTAATGGCGATGATTCTCATACTGAAGGAAACTTAACTAGAGCTAATGGTTCAAGCTCTCATGCTGAAGGTTTAAGATGCGTATCTAATGGTGATAACTCTCATGCTGAAGGGAACTCATGCACTACTGACAATAAAAATTCCCATGCTGAAGGGCTTGGTACATTAACTGCTGGCGCAAATTCTCATGCCGAAGGCAACCAAACTGGAGCTATAGGAAAAAATTCTCATGCTGAAGGCTTTAGATCTCAAGCTAATGGTACCAATTCTCATGCTGAAGGACTAGATACATTAACCTCTGGTGAAAACTCTCACGCTGAAGGTATTAAATCTAAAGCTAAAGGAAGTAATTCTCATGCTGAAGGTAATGAAGCTCAAGCTAACGGTATAAACTCTCATGCTGAAGGTCATCAATGTCAGAGTATTGGTGAAAATTCTCATGCTGAAGGTCATCTAAGTAAAGCTAACGGTTTTGATTCTCATTCTGAAGGTCATGAAACTGAAGCTAATGGAAATTCCTCTCATGCTGAAGGTAATGAAACTAAAGCTTCTGGTAATAATTCTCATGCTGAAGGCTTTAAGACTATAGCATCTGGAAATTCCTCTCATAGTGAAGGTAATGAAACTCAAGCTCGCGGAATATTTTCTCACTCAGAAGGTCTTTTTTCTATAGCTTCTGCTACTGTTTCACACGCTGAAGGTTTTCAAACTAAAGCTTCTAGTGAAAATTCTCATACTGAAGGTAACCAAACTCAAACTTCTGGTATAAACTCTCATGCGGAAGGATTTAAAACTATAGCATCTGGAAATTCCTCTCATGCTGAAGGTGAATCTACTCAAGCATCTGGAATAAATTCTCATTCAGAAGGAACTAGAACTATAGCTTCTAGTGCTAACTCACATGTTGAAGGTTCTCAAAGTATAGCATCAGGTAATAATTCTCATGCGGAAGGTTTTAAAACAAAGTCTATTGCTAGTGAATCTCATGCTGAAGGTAATCAAACTCAAGCTGGTGGAAAATTTTCTCACGCTGAAGGTCTTTTTTCTATAGCTTCTGCTACCGTTTCACATGCTGAAGGTCATGAAACTAAAGCTTCTGGTGAAAACTCTCATGCTGAAGGTAATCAAACTCAAGCTTCAGGTGTAAACTCTCATGCTGAGGGCTTTAAATCTATAGCCTCTGGACATTCTTCTCATGCTGAAGGTGAATCTACTCAAGCATCTGGAATAAATTCTCACTCAGAAGGCGAAATCACTACAGCTTCTGGTACAAATTCTCACGCTGAAGGAACTAGAACTATAGCTTCTGGTGAAAGCTCTCATGCTGAAGGTTTTAAAACTATATCCTCTGGAAGATCTTCTCATGCTGAAGGTGCTAACAATGAAGCATCTGGTATAAGTTCTCATGCTGAAGGCTTTCAAACAAAAGCTCAAGCACAAGCTTCTCATACTGAAGGGTTTCAAACTATTGCATCTGGAAATAATTCTCATACTGAAGGATTTCAATCTCAAGCTAGTAATGAAAATTCTCATGCTGAGGGTTTTCAAGCTAAAGCCTCTGGTGTAAATGCTCATGCTGAAGGTAGAGAAACTGAAGCTTCTGGAATAGCATCTCATGCTGAAGGTTTTAAAACTATTGCTAAAAGAGATACTTGTCATGCAGAAGGTAATGAAACTCAGGCTACTGGAATTAATTCTCATGCTGAGGGACAATCTACTAAAGCTTTTGCTCCTGGTTCACATGTTGAAGGGTTTAGATCTACAAGCTCTGGAAACTTTTCTCATGCTGAAGGTGAACAAACACAATCTATTGGTAAAGCATCTCATGCTGAAGGTCAATCTAGCGAATCTACTGGTATTGGTTCACACGCAGAAGGAAGTTTTACAAAAGCTATAGGAAATAGTTCTCATACGGAAGGTCAATTTACTCAAGCTAAAGGAATCAATTCTCATGCTGAAGGCAATAATACTAAAGCAAATGGTAACTCTTCTCATGCTGAAGGAGAATTTACTGAAGCTATTGGTCTAAATTCTCATGCTGAAGGGCAATCTACTAAAGCTAATGAAACAAATGCTCATTCTGAAGGTTTAAGTACTGAAGCTTCTGGAAAAAACTCTCATGCCGAAGGTGAATCTACTAGAGCTCAAGGAAAAAATTCTCATGCTGAAGGGAAATTAACAAGAGCTACCAATACAGAATGTCATGCTGAAGGTCACTCCTCTCAAGCTACTGGCACTAGTGCCCATGCTGAAGGTTTTAACACTAGAGCTACTGGAGCTAATTCCCATGCTGAGGGGACTAGATGTGAATCAAACGGAGAAAATTCTCATGCTGAAGGAGAAGATACTAGAGCTACTGGGAGATATTCTCATGCTCAAGGAAAAGGTACAATTGCTAGACATACTGGTTCTTTTATAATGGGTCGATTTGGTGAAACTAAAGAGGATTATTCTTTTTGTTTAGCTAATGGCCAAGATTCTAACAATCTTGCACTTGTAGCAAGAATAGATAATACTGGTAAACTATTTGCAAATGGTGGTACTCAAACTGGTGGTGCTGATTATGCAGAATTATTTGAAACTGTAGATGGAAACTCCATTGAACCTGGTTATTTTATAACATTAGAAAATGATAAAATTAGAAAAGCTAATTCACAGGATTCTTTTATTTTAGGAATATCCTCAGCTAATTACTCAATATTAGCAAATGATAGTGAATTTGGATGGAAAGATAAATATTTAAAAGATGAATGGGGACGAATTCAATATAAAAAAATTATAGTTCCTGCCTCTACTGATGACTTTGGAAACATTTTAACTAATGAATCTATAACTAAAGAACCTATTTTAAACCCTAATTATGATAGTACTAAAAAATATATTCCTAGATCTGAAAGACCTGAATGGGTAGCTGTAGGTATATTAGGTCAAATTCTCATTAGAGATGATGGAACTTGTTTACCTGGTGATTTTTGCCTACCAAATAATAATGGTATTGCTACTAAATCTAATCCTAATAATGGATATAAAGTATTAAAAAGAACAAATACTAATCAAATTTTAATACTATTTAGATAAAATTTAAAATTATATCTAAAAACAATGAAATTTAATTATTATGTTTAAATTTCATTGTTTTATTTTCACTACCAAATAATTAACAATTAGCATATTGTATAATAACCTTATTTTATTATTAGCTGTTATTAGGAGGATAACTATATGTATATAATTGATGATAATAATTGTAATGATTCAACAAACATAAAAAAAAGCATTTCTCAAGTTAGTGAAGTAGGTTTCTTTGATTTTTCATCTTCTTTACATGGAACTAATTTATTAAAATTCAATAATAATTTATATGCCTATAATTCACATGGCTTATTTAAACTTATTTCAACTAAATTAAAAGCATGGCAAAGTATACCTATTCCTACTAATGATAAAAAAATTTTATTAGTTCCTTTAAATAATTATTTATACTTATATGATTCAAATGGATTCTCATGGAAGATAAAAGCTAATACTTCCTTTTTAACTGATTGGATAAAAATAAACTCTTTAAAAAAATCTAAAAATATACCTTTAAAAGTAAAACCTTTAGTGTTTTTTAATAACTATATTTACGGAATTACATTTTTACAAAATACCTTTGAAATAGTTAGATCTAATAATTTAAATGATTCTCAAATGTATTGGGAAACTACAGCTCCTATATCTTTTAATAATATTAATAAAAATAAAGATATAGCTTTTATGGTTGTTTTAAATAATTGTCTTTACGCTGCTACTAATACACTTTCTGGTGATTTCAAAGATTTAAATTCTTACCTTTCTAACGGCATAGAAATTTGGTCAAGTAAAAATGGTAATATAGATTCCTGGAAACAAATAAACATATCTGGATTTGATGTAAAAAAAGTTATTAGTTCAAAAACTATTTTTCCAAATCAATTAATTAAAGCTTTTACTATATATACCTGTCCTAAAACTCAAACCGAATGTTTAATTGTAGGAACTAGTTCCTTATATGGCTCTCAAATTTGGTCTTACAATCCTAAAAATGGATGGATCAATATACCTTTAAAGTTTACTTCACAAACTACCATTAATGAAATAAAATCTATATTATTTATAGATAATGAAATTTTTCTTGCTACAAGAACTTTCTTTGACTTTGAGGAAAAATATTGTAACAATATTAATTGTAGCTTTTATAAAATTAATAATTTACATTGTGAAAATTGTAATATTGAATATATTAATTGTAGCTGTGATATAATTGATATTAATTGTAAAGTTCCTAATTGCAAAAATTATATAGCAGATTCAATAATTTATTTTAATAATAAAATTTTTTATTCATTATCTGATGAGACAAAAGAATTTGGTGATATTATTTTTTCTTTATGTTTTTACCAAACAAATAATATAAAAAAAGTATCTAATATTCCTAACTCTAAAAATTATTATTGTGAAAACCTAAATGATAATTCTAACAATATTTTATGCAATAATAAAAATTCAGGTAAATGCTCTCATGCAGAAGGTTGTTCTTCAAAAACTCTTGGTGATTGTTCTCATGCGGAAGGTTGCAATAGTAAAAGTCTTGGTGATTGCTCACATAGTGAAGGGTGCAACAGTATTACTTTTGAAAAAACTTCACATGCTGAGGGTTCTAATACACAAGCAACAGGTTGTTCATCACATAGTGAAGGATTAAAAACTATTGCTTTTGGAGCTAATGCTCATGCTGAAGGTAATATGACTAAAGCTGAAGGTAATAACTCTCACTCTAATGGGCTAGAAACTATTGCAAAAGGAATTAATTCTTATTCTGAAGGGCATTTAACCATTGCATTTGGTAATAATTCTCATGCACAAGGCTTTTCCTCTAAAGCTGAAGGAAATAATTCTCATACTGAAGGTTGTGAAACTATTTCAAAAGGTAATAACTCTCACTCTGAAGGTAATTTGACTATTTCCACTGGCATTAACTCTCATGCTCAAGGCTTTTCTTCTAAAGCTAAAGGAGATAATTCTCATGCTGAAGGTTCTGAAACTATTTCAAAAGGTAATAACTCTCACTCTGAAGGTAGTTTAACCATTTCCACTGGCATTAATTCTCACGCTCAGGGCTTTTCTTCCAAATCTGAAGGAGATAATTCTCATGCTGAAGGTTATAAATCTCTTGCTGATGGTAATAATTCACATAGTGAAGGGAAATTATCACAATCTAAAGGTGAAAATTCCCATGCTGAAGGAAATGTAACCTTAGCAAATGGAGTTTCCTCTCATGCTGAAGGTTTTTCCACACAAGCCTATGCAAATTTTTCTCATACTGAAGGAAGTTATAATTATACAAAAGGAATAAATGCTCATGCTGAAGGAAATGAAACTATAGCAAATGGTAAAAATTCTCACAGTCAAGGTTTTAAAAGCATTGCTTTTGGTGAAAATTCTCATGTAGAAGGAAACGAAACTAAAACATTTGGAGATAATTCTCATGCTGAAGGCTTTAAAACTAGATCACAGGGGAAAAATTCACATAGTGAAGGTGAAGAAACTAGATCAACTGCTATAAATTCTCATGCTGAAGGGAAACAAACCACAGCTTCTGGTGTTAATTCTCATGCTGAAGGCTTAAAAACAACTTCAATAGGTAATAATTCTCATAGTGAAGGTGCGGAAACTAAAGCTGAAGGTGAAAATTCCCATGCTCAAGGCTTTAATACAACAGCTTCTGGTAATGGTTCTCATGCTGAAGGTTTTAATACAACTTCAATAGGTAATAATTCTCATAGTGAAGGTATGGAAACTAAAGCTGAAGGGGAAAATTCCCATGCTCAAGGATTTAATACAATAGCTTCTGGTAATGCT
>NZ_WHJC01000155.1 GCF_009295725.1 Clostridium tarantellae | reverse complement strand
AAACAAAGGTTTAAACTTTGATTATGTTAATATAATCAAAGTATTGTTAGGTTTAAATTAAATTTATATTAAAGTTTAAATAAAATTGATTGAAAAAATATAGTTTAAATTATTTAATATAAAATTTAAACTTAAGTTTTACTTTAGTTTAAATTTTTAAGGTGTTAAAATGTTTTATAAAACTTAAGTTTAAATATAATTTAAATTTTGTAATAATATTACAAAATAAAATTGACATTGTTTAAACTTTAATTTATACTATTAAAGATGGTAAAAATATTAAATTAAAAAGAAAAAATAAGTTTTAAAATAAATATATATGTTTTTTGGAGGTATAAGAAATGGTTAAAGTTATAGGTGTTGATTTAGGAAATGCAGAAGTAAATACTTCAGAAGGAATTAACTTTCCAAGTAGAGTAAAAATAGGTATTAATAATATGAATAAAAATGATATAAAAGTTCAGCATAATGATCTTGATTATACAGTTGGACAAGGAAATAGTAATATAGGTTTATATAAACATAGAAATAATAATTATAAAATTTCTTTATTAACATCTATTGCAAAAAGTATACAAGAAAGCAAAATTGAATGTAATTTAGTTATAGGATGTCCTGTAGAGATATTTAATAAAAATAAAGATGTTGTAGAAGATATAAAAGAAACTATTAAAGGGTGGGGAACTGAAACAATCTTTATCAATGAAGATATAAAAGTTGTAAATATAAAAGATGTTGAAGTTTTTTGTGAATCTGGAATAGTATTTGAAAATAAAGATAGATTTGAAAAAGAAAAAACTCTTGTAATAGACATTGGTGGTGGAACTTTAGATATTTCTCTTTGGGATGGACTAAACTTAATTGATTGTAAAAGTAATGATAAAATGGGTATGATAAATTTATATGAAACTATATTAAAGGAAGTTAACAGAAGAAATAAATCTAATTTAAATAATGATGATGCTAAAAATATGATTGGTAAAAAAGAATATAAAATTAAGCAAGAAATTACAGATATTAGCTATATAGACACTATAATAGAAAACTTTGTAGTTGGTCTTGCATCAGATATAAATCAAATTTTCCCATTCTCTAATGTAGATTCTATACAACTTATTGGTGGAGGAGCAATTGCATTAAAAGAATATTTTATAGATAGAAAAATGATTCCTAAAAGTGAAGTTAATACTGATGCCTTTTTCTTAAATGCTAAAACCTATAAAAAGGTTGGTGAACTAATTTGGTCCTAGATGAAAGATATGATTTTCTTAAAGATATAAAATTAAATGAGTTAAAAGGAAAAGAAGAAGATTTTATAATCTTTAAAGGAATAAAGTTTAATAAAAATGAAAGAAATTTATTAAAGTTTATTCAATGGAAAGGTGTTAAATTCTCTAATTATGTAAAGCAGCTTATAGAACAGGATATGAGAAATACTATTGAAGGAAATGAAAATATTTTTAATAAAAATTCTCATAATAAATTAAGTGATTTAGATGAAGAATATTTAATGAGTTTAATAGAAAAAGTTTTAGAATCTAGAGAAAATAAAAATGAAGTTAAAAAAGAAGTTGTGGCTGAAAGTTTAAAAGAAGAAAATAAAAAGGCTTTAGGAGCTTTAAATAAATTAGGTATATGTAAGAGATAAGATAAAATTTTATATAATATATAACGTAAAACACCATTAAAAATTAAAAGTTTTTAATGGTGTTTTTATTTGTATAAGTCCTTTCTTATATATAAATTCAATCACCATTTATGAATTTATTTCGTAATATATATAACTACCTAAATTTGTAATTTTTCTAAGAAATAAAAAATGTAAAAGAAAGCTAGATTATAGTGTATGAAAGTAAATTAAATTTAAAATTTCAGAAATTTTTAAAACTAAAAATATTATATTGATGAAAATATGATAATTTTAAGGAGGATATATATGCAAATAAAACAGGAAAAATATGCTTTAGGAAAGTCAAAAAACATAGAGATTACTTCAAAAGATTTTGATATAAAAGCTGATATTAAGCTAAATATTAATGAATATGAAATAAATATTGATTCTTCAATTTCAGGTATAGTAACTGATAATTTAGGTACACCTATTAAAAATGCTTTAATAAAATTAATGAATAATAATCTTCAAGTGCTAGCTACTACTAAAACTGACAATACAGGAAAGTATATTATAGATGTTGTACCTTTAAGTAGTGGCTATATATTACTAGCTACTTCTATAGGAAAGCTTCTTGAACAATCTCCTTCTTTTTCATTATTAAATAAAGAAAATAAAATTATTAATTTTATTCTTAATAATGATAATAACTCATTAATAGGAGGACTTAGTGGAGTTTTAGTAGATAGTATGGGAGAAAGAATTCGTGGTGCTGTAATTTCTTTATATAGAGTAACAGGTGGTGATGAAGAACTACTTGGCACAACTTATTCAGATTTTGAAGGAGAATTTTTGTTTAATGAATTAGAAGAAGGAATTTATGAAATTGTAATTTCTTCTTTGAAATTTTTTCCTTACAATGAAACTATAACTATAGAAAGTAATAAAATATATTTATTTAAAAAGGAGTTAAAAAGAGATCCTGTTTTAAGTAATGGTTCTATTTCAGGAATAATAGCAGATAATTTTAATAATGGAATATTAAAAGCTGATGTTGTTCTTTATAAAATAGAAAATAATATAAAAACTCCAGTAGCTTTTACTCAAAGTAATTCTTCAGGAATTTACTCTTTTAATGACTTACCTTTTGGAAATTACATGGTTAAATCTAATACTTCTCAAAATACAAATTTGGAATATTTAATTACCCCTTCAGTTAAAATAACTTCCACTTCACAATTAGGTACCTATAATCTAACTTCAGGAATTTTAGAGAATAATACTTTTGTGGATTATTCAACAGGCTTTGTTACAAATATTGGTGGAACAAAAGATGGATCTATAATTTTAGTTATAAATATAGAAAAATCAGGTCTTTATGAGCTAGCCATTCAATATGTAGCAGCAGATTTTAATAGGTGTTTAAAATTAGAGGTAAATGGAAAAGATAATGGAGAAATTTACAAAGTACCTATTACTTCTGGATGGACAATAGATAATAGTAAAATTTTCAACATATTAACTACATTAAGACAAGGAGCAAATATACTGAAATTTCATGGTGATGGTAATAATTTAGCACCTAATCTTGGAACAGTAACCTTTATCTTTAATGAAACTGAAAAAGTAACATTATTTGCTATAAACCCTTTAGATTCTTTAACTTATAATGTTTCAACTGGAGCCTTTGGAGGAGGGGCTAAGGTTAATGAGCTTACAAATTTTACAGAAAACTTAGGTGGAGCAGATGATGGATCTTCTACTGTACTAGTAGAAGTACGAGATGCTATGGTTTATTATTTAGAAGTTAAATATATAGCACCTAAATCTAATCTTAACTTAAAAATAGATATAAATGACATAAACGATATGAATATTTATACAGTTACTAAAACTAAAAGTAGTAAGGTTAAAGATGCTTTAACTTTTACTATACCTATTACTTTAAAAGCTGGAAAAAATACTATTAAATTTCACGGCGATGGTAAAAATTCTTCGCCTGCATTAGAAGAATTTGTTTTAAACCTTCCACCTTTAGAATTTGAATTAAATAAGGGAATACTTGAAAATGAAGCTAAAGCTGATGCAACTAAAAATTTTGTTTTAGGTATAGGTGGAAAGTTAAATGGTTCATCTACAGTTAGAGTTAATGTTAATGATAGTGGAAAGTATAAATTATTTCTTAAATATGTAGGCACTGAAAATAATTTAGAATTAAAAGTTGATATTAATGGAGTAAATACTGGTACGGTATATACATTGCCTAAAACTAAAGGATTAAAATTTACTGATTGTTTAACCTTTGCTTTTGATATAAAGCTTAATTCAGGAAATAATTCTATTAAATTTTATGGTAGTAATCAAAGTGTTTCTCCTAATTTAGCATTTTTTAGTGTAATGTTTGATGATGTTGTTACTCCAGTAGCACCTATAGTCCCTATAGCACCTACCACTGTGCAAGAAAATTATGAAATAATTAATGCAACTTTAAGTAGTCCAGCAACCTTTGATAAAAATAGTAATTTTGTAACATCCCTTGGAGGAAAAAATAACGGTTCTTGTTCTATAGCAGTTTTAGTAAAACATACAGGTAATTATATATTAACAATAGGATATAGAAACCAAAATAGAAAATTTAAAATAGATATTAATGGTCTTTCTAAAAACAGAATATATGAAACTACAGGAGATTTTATTGATACCTTTTCTACATTAATAGATCTTAACGAGGGAGAAAATATCCTTAAATTTTATGGTACAGGTTTTGCAGAAGAATTAGCTCCAGATTTAGGTGATTTTACGCTTAAATTAAATATGCCTATAAATTTAAGATTAGCAGATGGAATATTTGAAAATGGTTCAAATATTCAACCATCTGGAATAATAACTGGAATAGGTGGCCCAGAAAATGGTTCTTTTAGTTTTAATTATTTTGCATCTGAAGCAGGTCCATATAGATTAAATCTTATTTTTTCTGGTGAAGGTAGACCTATTATATTAGATATTAATAATGATGAGTTTCCGACTAGTTATAATATTCCTGCAGTTACCACAGAAACAGTTTTATTTAATATAAATATAGGTTTGGAAAAAGGAAATAATATTATAAGCTTTTATGGAGTAGGAGAAGAATATGCACCAGATTTACACAGCATTGAAATAGAAAAAATAATTATTGATTCTTTAGGTTCAGGATATAGATTTTTTTCACAGGGAGAACTTAATAATGGTGCAAAAGTAGAGGATAACACTGGTTTTGTCATAGATGTAGGAGGAATTAATAATGGATGGGTTAAATTAGAGGTTAATGTTCCTGATAATGACTATTATGATTTGGGAATAAAATATTTAACAAAATATTTTGATACTCCTGCAAAATTAGATGTAAATGAAAAAACCTATTCTTTTACATTACCAGCTAAGGATTATAATTCAGAACCTGTATTATTTACACTTTCTAGAATTTATTTAAACAAAGATAAGAATATATTAAAGTTTTATGGTAATGGTTTAAATACAGTGGCTAAATTAGATTCCTTTAAAATTTTCAAATCACCACAGTCTGTTACTATACCTAAAGACGTTGCTTTTTATGTAAAAGATGGTGATTTAGAACCTCCTGCATTTATATCAAAAACAATTTCTAATTTTGTGGAAAACATAGGTGGTTCTACTGAAAATGGGAAAAAAGAAGGTACATCAACTGTAAGAATAAATAGTGAAGATAAGAGTGGATTATATTATTTAGTTCTAGAATATTTAGCAGATGCAACTAGTAAAAACTTAGCTATAGATGTTAATGGAGTTTATAATGATATTATTTATAATTTTCCTGAAACCAATAGTTTAAAAGCGACTGATGCTAGAAAGTTTTCAATTCCTATAATGCTTAATGAAGGTATTAATTTAATAAAATTTAGAGGAGATGGAAGTAGTTATGCTCCGAAACTAGGAAGATTAGAAATTAGTACAATTCCTGAAGATAGAACTTATAATGTATCTGAGGGATATTTAGAAAACAATGCAATGATTAATCTAAATACTAAGTTTATTACTAATTTAGGAGGTAATAATAATGGGTCTTCAACGGTTTTGGTAAATGCATATAAGAGTGGTATTTATTATTTAACCATTAAATATTTATCTCCAATAGGAGATAGTTTTATACAAATAGATATTATGAATAATAATGATGCTAATAGTAGTATAACACATAAATTTTCAAAAACATTAAGTGGAGAATTAAAAGATATAAAAATAACAGTATTAAAAGTAATTTTAACAGCAGGAGAAAATAAGATTAAGTTTCATGGCACAGATTTAGAAAAAAATAAAATTACACCTGATTTAGAATTGTTTACAGTTACATCTGATGATTATGTAAAAACTTATGACCTTACTAAGGAAGGAAAATTTTCTAATGGAGCAAGAAAATCTTCTAATCCTGGATTTGTTACTGGTCTTGGGGGAATAAAAAAGGGTTCTATTCTTTTAAATGTAGATGTGGAGGTGGAAGGATTATATGATCTTGCTTTTATTTATATAGAAGAAAAAAGCGAAAAAACTCTTAAGATAGCCGTTAATGAAGTGAAACTAAGTGAAACTTTAAAAATTCCAGCAGCTATTAATAAAAGTAATAGGTCTACAAACTCATATGTTATTCCAATTGAATTAAAGAATGGTAATAATTTAATTAAATTTTCTTCTAAGAGAGGATTAACAACAGGGCCAACTATAGGACAAATTACATTAACATTAATTAAAAGTAGAGAAGATATTGCCTATGGTAAGCACTTGATATCTAATGGAAAACTTAAGAATGGAGCTACTATTGACGCTAATTCCCAAATGATAAATAATATTGGAGGAAAAAGTAATGGAGAAATTACAGTTACTTTTAATGCTCCATTTGATGGTTTTTATAAGTTAATTTTGCAAGTTGCAGTACCAATAGAATTTTTAGAAAAAGGAATCCCCTGTAGATTATTGATAGATGTTAACGCTGTATCTACTAAGAAAGAATATGCCATTTCTACAACACTTTTAGATAAGCCTAAAAATACTGACTTTAAAAAGCGTAAAGAGCCATTATTAAGTACTCTTAATGTTAAAATATTTTTAAAAAAGGGAGAAAATACTATTAGATTTTATGGTAATGGAAAAGATGAAGGGCCTTTATTGGGAAATTATAACGTTTTTTTTCTCAGTAAACCCTCTACATTACAAAATATAGAACTTTTACCTAGTGGTATTTATTATTTAGATTATGCTTTTGCAGATGGAATTTTAGAAAATGGTGCTACTATAGATTTAAGTACAGGCTTTGTTACTAATATTGGTGGAGCAAACAATGGCTTTGTAACCATAGAAGTTAATATGCCAGAAACGGGTATTTATACACTTTTAATTGAATATTTAGCTTTAGAATTTAATCTTCCTTTTACTATGGCTATAAACGAAAAACCTACCGGTAATATATTAAACTTTGAAAAATGTACTTCCTATTCAAAAGTTAAATCCTTTACTCAAAAATTTAAAAAAGGAATAAATAAAATTAAATTTTATGGTTACACAACTCATAATTGTCCTCAGTTTAGTAAAATTGCATTTGTTTTAATGGCAAAAGAAAAAAATAATTAAATTATTTATATAAAAAAAGGAACTATTTTTCATTATAAAATAGTTCCTAAGTATTTAGACAAAATGATTTTTTAATAATGAAAAGTCATTTTGTCTTTTTGTTTTTTAAATTAAATTACACTTAATTATTTTATCTTAGATTTAAGAGTAAGTGTAGCTTCTCCTAAATCTGGAGCTGGATAATAACCATTTCCTGTGAATGTAATTATATTTTCACCTTTTGTCAACTTTAAAGTGACTTCATGTTTATTTGTAGTATTTTTTATATAAGGGTTTGATATAAATGAAAAAACATTGCCTAAGGAGTTATAATTTACAAGAAGAGTAAGAGTATTTAAATTATATTTTTTTGTTGATTTTAAAATATAATCTACTATTAAAGAATATTCACCATCATAATCCACTGATACTTTTATAGTAACATATCCATTTTTTTTACCCCCTAAATTTGTTACAAAAGTACGATTTCTAGTTAAAGATGCACCATTTTTAAGTTGCCCTGCTGCTAAATTTAAGAGTAAATTATTTTTTGTATTTAGAGAAATTAATGGATCAGTGTTAATAG
>NZ_WHJC01000154.1 GCF_009295725.1 Clostridium tarantellae | reverse complement strand
TATTCATAGAACCAAATTCCTCCTGTGTTTTATTAGTATTGGGTGTATTAATAGTTTGCACAGTTTTTAGGAATTTGGTTCATTTTTTATAAAATTAATTTTTAATTACTTGTAAAGTGGTGTAATTTATTATGAAAAGCCATTAATGAATTTAAAGTCATTAATGGCTTTTTTAACTACTTAATATTTAAATATCTATTCTAATATTTTTTCAGTTATAAAATCTATTTCATAAGAATCAATTTTATTATCTTTATTTAAATCAAAATGTTTAACGCTATCCCAAATATCAAAATTATCTACAGAATTTTTGCCATAATATTTTGAAACTAATGAAAGATCTCCAATATCAATAGTTCCATTATTATTTAAGTCTGCTGAAGGAATAACATTAACTTCTTTAGTAAACATTGCATTAGCCCAGTCTCCATGATCATTAGTAGTATGTCCAACTTTATCTATAAGAAGTTTAACTTCTTTTACACCTTCTATATCTAATCTTATAAATTTAGAAGGTGTTTTTGCTATCATTACTCCACTATCAAAGGCTATTTCTTCATCAAGTAATACTTTAAATCTTATTCCATCACTTGAACCATTTCGCATTTCTTGATCTAGTCCTACATAACTTTCAAAATATTTATAGTCTTTTCCTTCTACATTATAAATTACAGTAGAATCAGCATGAGCCCCTAATCCTTTTTTATATACAATAGAATTAATTCCATCACTTAAGGAAATAGGATTTCTTAACACAGATAAATCTCTTCTCACAGAACCCCATCCTGCACTAGAACTCACCCACTCTAAATTACTTAAATAATCACCTTTAGCTACTTTAACATTAGCTACCACATCTAATTCTGAATTATCTAGCTTAGCTTTTCCTTTAACTTTAAAACTTCCTTCTTCTGTTAAGTTTTCTTCATTTATATCATCCCATGAAACTTCTGCTAATTCTGAATCACCATCAGTATATTTTATTTCTATTATCTTAGGCATTACAGGATTTTCACCAATTAAAGTTTGAACATCTACTGATTGTAATTTTTCATAATCTCTTACTATAATATTAGCAACTATTTTTACATCTTCTCCAACAACTTTACCTTCAACTTGGAATGTTCCTACTTCATTACATAAATCCTCATTTATATCATTCCATTCTATATTAAAGATCTTAGTTGATTTATCATTTAACTCTAGCTCTACTTCTTTTGGTAATGTAGGTACATTTCCTACAAAAGTACGAATATCAACACTTTGATTTTCTTTTATTTCATAAGCAAGAGCTAACTTATTTATATCCATTGGCTTTTCTTTTTGTAAATCTATTGGTTTTAACCTCATTCTGTAATTATAGTTTCTATCAGCATAAAGGTTGAATTCTGGATGTGGCTTAGCTCCCCAACTATCATCTCCTCCAACACCCATCTGTTTATAATTTAAATTAACTACTACATCTTCAGACTTCTCTAATTCGTGAGGATGTTTTTTACTTTCTAATTCCTCTTCAGTATAGTGTAATGCCGAAAACTCCATAGTAGGATCTCCTGATACCATTAATCCTAATCCCTCATTATTAGTTAATGTCATCCATCTTACGTCTGTTTTATTTCCCATTTCTGATGGTTCTATATAAGGAAAAAATTGATCTTCTACAGTACTTTCATACATACCTACTCTTGCACTCTTTTGTCTATCCCAATAATTCTCATGTGGTCCTCTTCCATACCATGAAAGATTTTCAAACTCTGAAGGCATATTAAATTCCATACCTATAGCAGGAATTTCAGGTAAAAACTCTCCTGGATTTAAACTAGAGGTGATAGCTACATCTCCATTTCCGTAAATTTTTATTAGATTTTTATATTCTGAAGTATATTCTGTTGGTAAATTAGCATCTACTTCTATAGTAACTATTCCTTCTTCTGAACTAACCTCTACATTTTTAACAGTTCTATTTTTTCCTGCATCTCTCCACATTCCTTGTCTATTAGGCATTCCATTTCCTCTATCATTATCTGTAGGAGCCCTCCAAAAATCTGGTTCTATTGGTGTACTTAATAATTCATTATCATTATATATAAAAGAATCTATATTTCCTTTTTCTTTATTAAAGTTAACTTCAAATTCTTTTCCTTTAACTCTAATATTTAAATCATCTTCTTCAGTAGTTAAAGGTGGCATCTTAGTAATATCTATTTTATCTTTTATATCATCATTAAACTTAATAGCTATTTGCTCATAAGCTATTTCATGACCTGCTTCTGCCCACTTTTCATTTTCTTTACTTTTAAAGCTTATGTTAAGCCAATACTCTGAACCATTATCAATAATTTCTGGTTTATTAAATGGAATTTCAACTTCTTTTTTAGTTAAAGGTTCTATATCTAACACCATATTACCAAGCTCTATTGTTTCATTATCTTTTTTAAGCTCCCAAACTAAATCATATTCATTAAGATTAGTAAATAAATTTTCATTTTCTATTAAAATTAACCCATTAGCTACATCAATATCATTTATCTCTATATTTTGATAATTATATTTTAACTCTTCAAGTTGTGGTTTAGCTTTTCTATCCGCAGTAACTAATCCATTTGCACAGAAATTATCATCATTAGGATTATCACCCCAATCTCCTCCATAAGCTAAATATTTATCTCCTGTTTCAGTTTCTTTATATAAAGCTTGATCTACCCAATCCCATATAAATCCCCCTTGTAAATTCTCATATTTTTCAAACACTTCCCAGTATTGATCTAAATTTCCTAAGCTATTTCCCATAGCATGAGCATATTCACATAAAATCATAGGTTTCTTTTGACCTGATTTACCATAATCCTCTACAGCATCAGGACTCCAATACATATGGCTATATATATCTGAAACCGTTGGATCACTATATGAAGCTTCATAGTGTACTAATCTAGTATCATCATTTTCCTTAACCCATTCACTCATTTTTTTAAAGTTGCTACCTTCTCCAGCTTCATTACCTAACGACCATATTAAAACAGAAGGATTATTTTTATCTCTCTCTACCATGCTTTTAACTCTGTCTATACAAGCTTCTGTCCAATCAGCATTGCTTGCTGGCAAATAATTTCTAGCGCCATGAGACTCTAAATTAGCTTCATCAATTACATATAAGCCATATTCATTACATAACTGTAACCAAGTTGGATCATTTGGATAGTGAGATGTTCTAACTGAGTTTACATTGTTAGCCTTCATTAATTCTATATCTGTAATCATACTTTCCACAGAAACTGCTCTTCCATCTGTTGGATCTGTTTCATGTCTATTTGTTCCCTTAAACATAATTGGCTGACCATTTAGTTTCATCTGACCATCTTCTAAATAAAACTCTCTAAAACCTACTTTACTATTAGTTGCTTCAAATTCATTTCCCTCTTTATCTTTTAAAGTTATAATTAATGTATATAAATTAGGATTTTCAGCAGACCATTTTTTAGGATTTTTAACTTGTACACTTCCCTTTAATACAGCTTCTGTAGCTTTTTCATTTAACTCCTCTGCATTTTCAAAATTAGTACTCATTGTAACTGGTTCATCTAAAATCTGCTCATAATTTTCATCATAAAGCATAGCTTCTACAGAATACTCTTCTAAAGATTTTTTATAATTTGCTAAATTTACTTCTAGCTCTAAATTAGCATCAGTAAATGTTTCATCCAAGTTTGTTTTTACTTCAAAATCTCTAATTCTCACATCTGGAGTTGAGTATATTGCCACATCTCTAAAAATACCACTTAATCTAATAAAATCCTGATCTTCAAGCCAACTACCATCACTCCATCTATAAACTTGAACAGCTATAGTATTTTCACCTTCAACTAAGAAATCTGTAATATCAAAATCTTTAGCAGTATAGCTATCCTCACTATATCCTACTTTTTGTCCATTTATCCAAAGATAAAATGCTGATTCAACTCCTTGAAATGATACATAGACTCTTCTCCCATTATTATTCCAATTTTCTGGAACTGTAAAAGTTCTTTTATAAGATCCTACAGGATTATACTCTGTAGGTGCATTAGGTGCTTCTGGATTTTCTCTACCTGTCCAAGGATAAGTAACATTAGTATAAATAGGATAATCATATCCTTCAGTTTGCCAGTTACTAGGGACTTTTATTTTATCCCATTCACTAGTATCGAAATCATTTTCAAAAAAATCTTTAGGTGCCTTACTAGGCTTATCTACTAACTTAAAATCCCATTGTCCATTTAAAAGTTTATAGTACTCTGAATCAACTTTTAATCCATTTTGTCCAATTTCCTTTTTTGCATCCTCTAAAGCAATTTCACTATTTCCAAAAGATACAAAAGAAGCATGAGCTTTTTCTCTATTAACTTCAAAAACTTGAGGATTATTATTCCATTCTGTAACCTCATTTTTATTAAATAAATCAAATATTCCCTTAGCACTTACTATAACTTCATTAGATATAGTAGCAAAAAAAGTTCCACTAACTACTAATGCCATTATTTTTTTATTTACCTTTAACAACTAATTTTCCCCCTTTAATTTTGTACTTTATATCTACAATTTTATATTAAAATCGACTTTTTGTAAATATATTCTATATTTTAAAATATTTTCAATTATATTTTATAAAAAAAAAGCAGTAAGTATTTTTAAAATTACTTAACTACTCCATATTTTTTATTAATCTTCGTTTTTCCACCTATATAATCTGCTACATATATAGTTGGCTCTTTACTATTAGTAGCAACTACAAAAGTATACCCATTTAAATTTGTTCCAGCTCCCCACTGTCCTTTATTATTCATTGCTACTACAGATATATGTCTTGGTTCCGTATGATTTTTTTCTTTATATTTTTTTGTAAATTTAAATATAGCAGTATCACATGCTTCCTGCGGAGTAACTCCTTCTTCCATAAGTCTTACAATTTCATAAGAAATACAGGATTTAGTTATATCCTCACCTAAGCCTGTAGCTGCTGCACCTCCAATATTACTATCTACATAAAATCCAGAACCAGCTATAGGAGAATCTCCTACTCTTCCTTTCTTCTTCATAAATAATCCACTAGTAGATGTACCAACTACCATAGAATTAGAAGAATCTAAAGAAACCATGCATACAGTATCATGTCCATCATAAGCACTTAATCCTGTTTTAGCTACCTCTTCCTTTTTCTTAATCCAAGTTTCTTTTGCTTTCTCTGACAACATATTTTTTCTCTCAAATCCATTTATATGTGCAAATTCCTCAGCACCTGCACCAATTAAAAAGTTATTGTATTTTTCTTTACTTAATGCCTTTGCGATGCATATAGGGTTTTCAAAATCTTTTATTCCAGCTATTGCCCCAATAGAAAAATTATCTCCATTCATAAATGCAGCATCCATCTCTACTTCTCCATGTTCATTAGGCACTCCACCATATCCTACTGATGTATATGACGGGTTATTCTCTACATCCTTAATAGCTATCTCTATTGCATCACCTGCATATTTTTTACTTGATAATAATTTTTTAGCTTTCACCACACCATCATAGGACATTTCCCATGTAGCAATAATTCCCCAATTCACTTTTATTCCCCCTTTTTTAACATAGCTTTTATTGTAATAACTATGATATTTAATACTTAAATAGTTGATGTAATTAAATTCAAATGAATCTTTAAATACTAAAACAAAACACTTAGACTCTTATCTTATTAACTTTAATATACTAACTCTATCATTTCATGTCTATATATTTTAAGTGTGTTAAAATTAATTTCATTATTTTGTACACTAAATTGAAGATTAATCTCTTCTTGTACTAATTTTATTCCTTTAACTTTTTTAGGTAAATTCATATTAAATTCTCACATTATATAAACTTAATTAGTATTTATTTTTAATAATATTGAATTTCTAAAAGTAACTTGTCCGACTCTTCTAATTTTACTAATATTTTATACAAATTTATGTATATAAGTTTATTTTTTAATTCACTTAATTCATTAAATTTATTTCTAATATTATCTTTTAATTCTCTTATTAATTTTCTTTCATCTAATATACAACATCTTTTCTTCATAAATAAATTTTTTGAAATAATCTTTAAATCTTTTAAAATTTCTTCAGTGCATCCTTCTTTATGTAAAGTATAAACTAAAAAATAAATATTATTATTTAAACTCTTTTCATTTAGAACAAACTTTTGTATAAGCTTATTATTTATATCACTATTATTTAAAAGAATTTTATTTTCTATAAGTTTTAAACTCATTAATATTTCATTAACTCTTTTTAAACTTTCTTTATTTTCTAAAGCAATAGAACCTTCAATCAATAAATCTTTACTTACATTATAATCATTTTTTGCAAATCTTTTTATAGAGTGTTTATTACAATATTTAAAAATATATTTATTACCTAGAAAAGCTATAATAGCTCCAATAGCCATAAATATAAGTCTATCTACTATAGCAAATTCTATGTGGGTAGTCTCTAATGAAAGTATACCTAAAATTAATATAGTTTTAATCATTGTTTTTTGTTTGTAATCTTCAAAATAAATAAATAAATAGTAAATTATCATAAGCATAATATATTTAAAATCTTTATTGCTTACTAATAAATCAAAAACTGTAAATAAAAAAATTCCTAAAACTGTACCTTTTATCTCTTCTTTTGTTTTACTTCTTGTTATTTCATTATAAGGTTGTATTAAAGCTACTAAAGTATAGACAATCCAATTACCATACTGAATTTTGAAATATTGTATAAAAAAATATGTAATTGATATTAATAATGATATTCTAAAAGCATAAGTAAACTTTAAAGAATATCTATTAAAATTAAACTTAAATATATTATCTATTTCAAATCTTTTAGGAATAGTTATATCTTTATTTATCTTTTTAAGATCTTTTTTATTTAAAATTTCTTTTCTATCTAGATAATATTGAAACATTTGTATATTCTGAATAAATTCATAAAATATATAATAATTATTAGGTGCTTTCTCATATATTTCTATAAAATAATTAATTTTTTCATCTATTTCCTTTAATTTTTCATTATTATAAAAATTTTTTTTAATATTTTCTAAAACATTAACTAAATCTTTTAGAAAGTATTCATATTCACTTAACTTCTTTTTATGCTTATTTAAATTATTAAGAGAATAATTTAATCTTTCTAAACATAAAGTAATGTTTATGTTTATATTATCAATACCACTTAAATAAAAGTAATTATCCCTTTTCCCGTAAATAGTATTTATTATTATATTTATATTTTTATTTATTAAACTTTCATTATCTTTAAAAGTTTTATTGCTAATTATTTTTCCTATCTTCTTTTGTGTTTCATTTATAATAATATTAAATGATTCTTCAACTTGCTTCTTGCATTTATTTCTATTAAATAAAAATTGTAAAAACATTATAAAAAATGCTCCTAAAGATAATCCTATTATTCTTAAAGGAAGTTCCTTTAAAGTTATAGAATGAGTTAAAAGAAATACATATCCTAATATAAAAGGAAAAGCTATGGAGCTTTTTAAATCATATACAAGAGTATATGCTATAAAAAATATAGCTAAAAAATTTATAATTAATCCTATATATATATTTAAAGATGCTAAAAAAGGGAAAATACCTAAATATAAATATATAGCTAAAAATTTTATTGTATTTCTCAAAGAGTTTCCCGTTAAGTCTTTTTTTAAAAGCATAATAGCGGCTTGTGCTATAGCAAAAGCTACAATAGCATTAACTGTACCTAAAAATCTTCTAAATGAAAATATGAGTATTACAGAACTTATAAATATAATAGTTTTGCTTATTATAATATTTTTATCTATTTTCATTTTTTATCACCTTTCTTTTAATTAAGACTTTTATTTAATAAGAATTATACTCTTTTTAACTT
>NZ_WHJC01000153.1 GCF_009295725.1 Clostridium tarantellae | reverse complement strand
TAGATGTATATGGTGATAATCTTATATGTATTTATCCTTGGGATGGAATTTATACGAAAGATTATATATCTTTAAAAAATATACCTAATGCATTTAAACTTGAACAATTTTGCAAATATATTTTTGAAAAATAATTAAAAGGAGATTTTTATATGCCTAATACCTTTGATAATTTAGATTTATTAATATATTTAGATGAAAATTTAATGACTGGTCTTAATTCAATGGTATTAAATGGTGTAATACAATCAAGAACAGTTAGACGTTCTAATGATAAAGGTTTATATACTAGAGCTCACTTAGATAATAGACAAAGTATTTTTGATGAAGAAAAAAAAGACAAACAACTTAGTTCTGAACTTAAAGTAAAAAAACAACACCATATTAATTCTTTAAATAAATCTAATGAAATAGGCTCTTCCCTAGAAAATAGATTTGGTGAAAGATTTGAAGAAGAATTAAAAACTATTGTTACATCGTTTAATATGCATTCTGAGCTTAAAAATTTTTTACTTAATACTGGTACTTTAACTCCATTAAAAGAAGAAGATATAATTAATTGCAATGTTACCTATGGAGATTATGTGGAAGTATGTGGTATGTTAACAGAAATCTGTATAGCACCTTATATAGATACTCTTATTTCTCTTTTAAATTGTCATACTGTAGAAAAACTTAATAAACTTATAAATAATGAAAATCTTGGTTTATTAAATTACGGTTCAATATGTAAAATGTTAGAAACCTTAAAAGATTTAGTTTGTGCAGGTGGTACTCAAGACTTTGTAATTATGTGTGGAAAAACTCCCATTATTATTCCTTCTACTTTATCATACTTTATAAATAATACTAACTATAATTCTTCTAATCCAGCAATACATTATAATCCGAATTTTTATATTTTTGATAAAACTCCCTGTAAGTGTAAGGTTTTTGGAAAAGTTCTCAGTCATTGCAATAAAAATGAAAATTTGAGTTTATTTAGAAAATCAACACAAGCTAAGTTTTATGAAAACTTTATGACTTCTATAATACCCTATTTAGATGTACTCTCTAAAAATAATATACCTATTCCAACTCCTTATCCAATGAGCTTTTCAGGTCCCTCTTTATTATTACTACCTATAAGCATATGTATTTAGTGTTTAATAATAAATATAAAAATGTATGATTTATTATTAAAAATCATACATTTTTCATATTAATTATTTTTTATCATTTCAACTAATTCAAAAATTCTTTTTTTATATAATGGATGTATTAAATATGGTGCTATTTCATTTAATGGATTAAGTACAAACTCTCTCATATGCATTCTAGGATGTGGAATTATAATAGAATCATCATCATCTGTAATTAAATCATTATATAATAAAATATCTAAATCTATAGTTCTAGGTCCCCACTTTATACTTCTTTCTCTTTTAAGTTCTTTTTCAATATGAAGCATAAAATTCATTAGTTCTTTAGGAGTTAATAAGGTTTTTATTTCACAAACTCCATTTAAAAAATTATCTTGTTCAGTATATCCCCAAGGTTCTGTCTCTATTAATTTTGAAGTTTTTATAACTTTAGTATGACTTAATTCTCCTATTCTTAATAAAGCTTCTTTTATGTTTTGTTCTTTATCACCTAAATTTGAACCATAAGCTATATAAGCTTTGTTCCACTTTCTTTCCATTTCAATGAAAACAGTATCTAAACTTCTTACAATAGGAGCCCAAGGTTTTTTTAAAATAATTTTAACACTTTTAATTAATTTATATTCTATCAATAAAAAACTACATATTTTTTCACAGGCAGTTTCTATTAGGTCATAACATTCTTTTTTAAATTCTTCTTCTACTCTATGACATATCTCTCCATAATGCACAGTTTTATTTAAATCACCTGTAAGTGCAGCTTCTCTTAAAGAAAACCCTAGTTCTAATGAAATTAAAAATTTTTGTCCTAATTTTTTTTCTTCTTGAAAAACTCCATGATTAGCAAAAACCTCTAAATCTTTAATTATTATTTTATCCAAAAATATTCACCTACCTTTTTACTATAGCATCTGTCATTACACAAGTTCTTTTATTTTGTAATACATCATGAACTCTGACAAAATCACACCCTTTAATGATTCCTATAGTAGTAGTTGCTAATGTTCCTTCAACTCTTTCATTAGAAGGTAAATTTAATGTATTTCCTATAACTGATTTTCTTGAAGTAGCTAAAAGTATAGGATAGCCTAACATTTTTAATTCATCTAATCTCTTTATTACTTCCAAATTTTCTTCATAATTTTTAGCAAAACCAATACCTGGATCTATCATTATATTTTCTTTTTTTACTCCTGCATCTAATGCAATTTTTATACTTTCTTTTAAATCTATTTTCATTTCTTCTATTATATCATTTTCATAAATATTATTACTTCTATTATGCATTAAACAACAAGTAACTCCATATTTTGCAGCTATCTTAGCCATTAAATTATCTTTTTTGAATCCCCAAATATCATTTATTAAATTTGCACCAACCTTTATTGCCTCTTCTGCTACTTTACTTTTATATGTATCAATAGAAATTGCTATATCATATTTTTCTCTAATAGCTTTTATTACAGGTATTACTCTTTTTAATTCCTCCTCTTCTTCTACAAAAGTATGATTAGGTCTTGTAGACTCCCCTCCTATATCAATTATATCTGCTCCTTCTTTTATCATTTTTTCAACTTGAACTAATGCATTTTCTATATTATTAAATTTTCCACCATCTGAAAATGAATCTGGAGTAACATTGAGTATTCCCATTATATAAGTTCTTTTTCCAAGCTTAAAATCTTTATTTCCTATAAACATTTCTATTCTCCCCAGTATTTTTAATTAATTTAATATTTTATAAGCATATTTTTCTTTTCCTTTGACCATTTACATTTGTTTTCTGATTTGCATATAAAACAAGATCTTGATAATTTATCACTTTCATAAAAAATTTTATTAATTCCTTTAGCATATTTATTTCTATGATTTAATATGGCATCTTTTATTATAGTAATATCATTAGAGTTGAATCCACATTGAACTAGTATATCACCACTTAATTCATAAGAAGCTTTTTCATGAGGTATTCCCTCTTTATATTCTTTCCATCTTCCAATGTCATGTAATAATGCTATAGCATAAATAATTTCCTTGTCTATAGGTATATTTTTTTCTAAACAGATTATATAACTAATTCTAGCCATATTTAAAAAATGTTCCATATTATGTTTACAAAATTCTCTATTAAATTCATACTCATTATTTTTCTTTAAATATTCTTTATATAAAAAATTATTTACTATATTATTTACTTTTTTCATACCTCACCTTTTTACAGTAAAACTTTATAAAGAAATCATTCTAAAAACCTCATTTTTTAAGTTTTCGTCTTCTATAAATCTTCCTCTATAACTACTTGTTACTGTTTTAGTTCCTATTTTTCTTATACCTCTCATTGTCATACACATATGCTCTGCTTCAATTATAACCATTACTCCTTGTGCATCTAAAAAATTCATAATAGCATCCGCCACTTCTTTAGTTAATCTTTCTTGAAGTTGTGGTTTTTTTGCATATACATCTACTGTTCTTGCCAATTTTGAAAGACCTGTTACTTTTCCATTTGGAATATATGCAATATGCACTTTTCCATAAAAAGGAACTAAATGATGTTCACAAACTGAATAAAAATTAATGTCCTTTTCTACAACTAAATCATTACTTTCTACAGTAAAAGTTTTTTGCAAATGTTCTTGTGCTGTCTTGCCTAAGCCTTCAAAGATTTCTTCGTACATCTTTGCAATTCTATCTGGTGTTTCTAAAAGACCTTCCCTATCTAATTCTTCACCAATTCCTTCTAATATAAGCTTAACACCTTCTTTTATTTTATCTTTATTTATCATAGTGAAAATCCTCCATTTATTTCTTTTAAATAATACTTTTGTATTTCTTTAATAATGTTATTTGTTTCAAATTTAATATTGTTAAAATTTCTAACATTCATTATTCCCATTAAAGAATTTGTTAAAAATATACCTTCACACTCATGTAAATCTTTTAATAAAAACTCTCCTTCAATTACTTTAAAATTATTAATAATCCATCTTCTTACAATTCCATTTAACAATCCGCAAGAAACAGCTGGAGTATATATTTTATTTTTCTTTACAAAAAACATATTAGATGTAGACCCTTCTGTCAAAAATCCTTTTTCATTTAAAAATATACACTCTTCAAATCCTTGTCTTATTGCTTTTTTCTTTTCTATTAAATTTTCTATATAACACATTGATTTTATATAAGTTAATATTGAAGTAGAGTTTCTAATAACTTTTGATAATGCTAAAGAAAAACCTTTTTCATAATGTTCTCTTTTATAAGTTAATTCTTTAGTAGAAAAAATTATATTTTTTTCAGTTAAATTTATTTTTAAAGCACAATTTCTAATTTTTTTTTCTTCTATAAAGTTTTTTACATCTAAAAAATTAATTTCTTTATTTATTCCCAAAATTTTACTGCTATTATTTAATCTTTCTATATGTTCTTTTAAAAAAATAGCCTGTTCATTTACATATATTGTTTCAAATACACCTTCACCAAAATACATTGATGAATCTAAAATAAACTCTCCATTCTTTTTCCCATTTATATAAATCATTATAATACCCTCATTAATGCTTTAGCTTTATCTAAAGTTTCTTCATATTCCATATTTTCATCTGACTCAATGGTAATACCTCCTCCAACTCCAAAAAAAGCTTTATTATCCTTTTTCAAAATAGTTCTTATTACAATATTAAAATCACAACCACCTCTAAAATCAAAATATCCTATAGCACCTGTATATATTCCTCTTCTTATTCCTTCAAGCTCTTCTATTATTTCCATTGCTCGTATTTTAGGAGCTCCAGTAATAGATCCACCTGGAAAACATTCTCTCATACATTTTACAGAACTACATTCATCTTTTAATTCACCTACGATTGTAGAAACTAAATGAAAAACAGTTGAATACTCTTCTAATTTAAATAATTCTGTCACATTTATAGAATTTGGTTTGCAAACTTTGCTTAAATCATTTCTTTCTAAATCAACAATCATTAATAATTCTGATTTATCTTTTTCACTATTTAATAAGTCTTCTTTGTTTTTTTTATCTTCTTCTTTTGTTGTTCCTCTTGGTCTAGTTCCTTTTATTGGTCTAGTTTCTACTTTTCTATTTTCTACTTTTAAAAATCTTTCTGGTGAAGAACTAATTACCTGAAAGTCATCTAAATTTAAATAACAAGAAAAAGGAGCTTTATTTATATTTCTTAAACTTGAATATATTAAGAATGAATCTTCTGTATTTTCACACCAAAATCTTTGTGTAAGATTTGCAATATAAACATGTCCTTCTAATATATAATTTTTAACTTTTTCAACGCCTTTTAAATATTCTTCTTTTTTAAAATTAGAAAAGAATTGATTTTCATATTTATAATTTATTGTATCTTTTAATTTCATATATGAATTATTATGTATTTTTCTTTTAATTTTATTAATACTACTTTTTGAATTTTCATTGATACCTAATGCTGTTATATATGTTTTTTTATTTTTTAAATCAAAGATTATTATGTTATCAAAAAATATAAAATAACTATCTGGTATATTTATATCATTTATAGCGGTATTAGGTAACACTTCTAATTGCCTACCTATATCATAGGAGAAGTATCCTATACATCCTGAAAGCAATGGTATTGTACTAGGATATACTATAGAAAATTTTTTAATTAGTTTTTCTAATTCCTCAAAAGCATCCCCTTCTTTTTCTTCTTCATTAATAATAATTTTATTTTCTTTAGACTTAAACTTTAAAAAAGAATTTAATCCTATAAAGGAATAACTAGAATACTCACTGTCTTCCTTGGAACTATCTAATAAAATAGTATCTTTTTCTTTACTAAATAAAGAATAAATTTCTACACAATTTAAATCAGTCTTAACCTCTTCTATTTTAAAATCCATTTTTATCACCTTTTTCTTTACCAGTAATTTTACATAACTTTATAAAATTTTTTAACATCTCATGACCATATTCTGTAAGTTCAGCTTCAGGATGAAATTGTACTCCTTCTATAGCATATTTAGTGTGTCTTATACCCATGATAATTCCATCTTTTGTTTCACTAGTTATTATTAAATCCTTTGGTAAAGATTCTTTATCTATAATTAACGAATGATATCTTGTTACTTTTAAGTAGTTTTTAATATTATTATAAATACCTTTTCCATCATGTTTTATAGTTGATATTTTCCCATGAACTGGAATATATCCCTTTATTATTTTTGCTCCAAAGTAATGACCTATACATTGATGACCTAAGCAAACTCCTAAAATAGGAATTTGTTCCTTAAATACTTCTATTATTTTCAAACATAAATTAGCTTCTTTAGGAGATTTAGGGCCTGGTGATAATATTATTCCTTCTATGTTCATAGTTTTTATTTCATCTATTGTAATTTCATCATTTCTCTTAATAATTACTTTTTCATTTAATTCATGCAAATACCTTACTAAATTGTATACAAATGAATCATAATTATCTATCATTAAAAACATATTTTCCCCCCTACTTTCTTTAAATTACAACATACACTTTAAACTTTATTAATAATAATTTATTTAATTAATTATAGCAGAAATAATTATTTTTTTAAAAATTATTTCATTCACTTTATTTTATTCTTTTACCTTTTAATCTATTAAAAAATAATAATTATTACAATATTTTTATACTAAAGTTAAATTTATATGTTAAAATAACAGTATATAACTTTTACTCAAAGGAGGTTTTAGTATTAATATTAAAGCAGAATTTCATTGTCATTCTACAGCTTCTGACGGAACACTTTCTCCTAGAAAATTAATTGAAGATGCTAAACTCAGAGGCGTTGAACTACTTTGCTTAACTGATCATGATATAACCTCTGGATTGGAAGAAGCACATAAATTTGCTAAAAAACTCAATGTAAGATTTATACCTGGTATTGAACTAAGTTGTCAACATAAAGATGCTACTGTCCATATATTAGGATACTTTAAAGATGATTCTTACAAAAACTCTGAATTTCAATCCTTTCTTAATGAATTAAAAAATTCACGTATTGAAAGAGCAAAAAAAATAGTTCAAAATCTTAATCATTATTTTAATATAGAACTAGATTATAAAAAAGTGTTAGCTAAAAGTAAAGGCGTAGTGGCTAGACCCCATATTGCTCAATGTATAATTGATGCTGGTTATAATTATACTTGGGATGAAATTTTTGATAAATTTATAGGTAATGATAGCCCTGCTTATGTAAAAAACAAAAAAATCTCTATAGACGAAGGAATAACTATATTAAAAAAATTTAATGCTATAGTTATACTAGCTCATCCCAAATTAATAAAAAAAGTACCTATAAAAGAAGTATTATCCTTTCCTTTTGATGGAATAGAAGCTATTTATTATTTAAACTTCAAAAAGGAAACTGATTTCTTTATATCTTATGCTAAAAGAAATAATTTATTAATAACTTGTGGATCTGATTTTCATGGACCACATGAGGATGATAGCAGACATGGAACTATTGGTTGCATGAATATGCCAACAGAAGATTTCGAAAGATTTTTAAAGGTTTATTATAAAAATTAAAATATTTTTATTTATTATTAATATAACATTATTAATTCAAGATTAATAATGTTATATTTTTTATTTATAACATATATGTTATAACGCTAAAACTACATTGTTACAAGTTATTTTCTATTAACCCCCTTACTTTTCATCCATAAATATAAACGTAACTTCTTTAATACAACCTGTATATCAAACTTCTAAATTAACCCAAAATTTGTAGTATTTTTTATATGTATATTATTAACACTCTTTGCAAAATATATTCACATAAGAAAAAGTTTCTTATATGAATA
>NZ_WHJC01000152.1 GCF_009295725.1 Clostridium tarantellae | reverse complement strand
ATATTAATTAAAGGAGATAAAAATGAATTCTTTATTGGAAGAATCAATAAAAAATATTATTGATAATTATACAGAATTTTTTTTCCACAAAAAAAATGTTATTGGAGTAGGCATAGGATTTAAAACTATAAATGAAATAGATACAAAGGAACCTTGTTTACATGTTTTGGTTGAAGAAAAGAAAAGTTTGAACAAGTTATATAAAAAAGATATAATACCTAAATTTTTTCTAGGTATAAAAACTGATGTGATAAAAGTAGGCTCATTAACCTATTTAAATTCAAATAAACCTTTACCGCCTCCTCCTATACCTCCAAGACCTAAAATAAAAGGATTATTAAGACCTATTAAACCAGGATGTAGTATAAGTCCCTTGGGACAAAATTATTTTGGTACTTTAGGTGCTATTGTATTTAATAATAATGATAATATCCCCTATATATTAAGTAATAATCATGTTTTATCGCGAAATGGAAAGATTCCAATAAGAACTCCAATTTTACAACCTGGAGTATTTCATGGAGGTAATAATCCTAACAATAGAATTGGTGAGCTATCTAAAACTTTAATTATAAATCATATGATTACTAAAGATATTGAGAAAGATTTTTTAAATTTTGGAGATTGTGCCATTGCTAAAATTGATTCTAAGATTGAATATTCAACTTATTTTAATGATATTGGTACAGTAAATGAAACTATGGATGAGGAAATAGGAGTTTTAGTACAAAAATTAGGAGCCTCTACTAATAAAACTGGTGGTGAAATAATCACTATAAATGCTGCAGTATTCTTTAAAGATAACAATGGTTTTTTTAAAGCTTATAGAAATAGCATTATTACAACTTCCATGTCTTCAAAAGGAGATTCTGGAAGCTTGCTCATTAGTTTTACTAAAAAGGCTATAGGATTATTGATTGGTGGAAATAAGGAAGTAGATATATTTTGTCCAATAAAACCTATTTTAAATTTTTTTAATATTCACTTTTAATAAAAATTAAGTATATAAATAATAAATACTTTATTTTTATATATTTATAAAAGGAGGTAACTGTGCATTCTTTATTAGAAAATTCAATAATTCATATTATTGATAATTATGATACATTTTTTTTAAGTAAGAAAAATGTAGTAGGAGTTGCTCTAGGTAATAAATTTATTAAGGGAATCCAAACTAAGGAACCTGTTTTACATGTATTTGTAAAGGATAAAGTACCCTTAAATAAGTTATATAAAAATGAAATAATACCTAAATCTTTCTTAGGTATAAAAACGGATGTTATTAAATCTGGACTTTTTAAAAATATTAACTTAAAAAATATGAGTTCAATAAAAAATCCCTATGATTCTAATACAGATATTCATTTTTTAAATTCAAAAGTTAGGCCTATACAAGGAGGATGCAGTATAAGCCCTGTAGGTGTAGATTATTCAGGTACCTTAGGTGGAATAGTATTTGATAATACAAACAATACTCCTTATATACTAAGTAACCAACATTGTCTTTCAAACTTTGGAAAATTCTCTAAAGGAACCAAAATAGTACAACCCTCTAATGTTCAAGGAAAAAAATTATTAAATAGCAATGTAATTGCAAAGTTATTTAAAAGTGTAAAATTAATTTATGAAGAAAATAAATTAAATGTGGTGGATGCATCTATTGCTGAAATAAATTCTAATATAAAATATGATAAATATATTTATAAAATAGGACCAGTTACAGGAACTACAGAAGGTGAAGTAGCTATGGAAGTTAAAAAAACAGGAATAACTACAGGTTTTACTAGAGAAAGCATAATATCCACTAATGGCAGTATTGTAACAGAAATGTTGCCAGGTCAGGATTGTAATTTTGTTAAGCAAATAATAACAAATAAAATGTCTGAACCTGGTGATTCTGGTGCATTAGTATTAAATAACTTTAATAAGGCAGTAGGTATATTAGCTTCTGCAACTGACCATCTTTCTGTTCTAAGTCCTATTGATCCTATATTAAGTGTTTTTAACGTTCATTTTTAAAAACAAAATACTTTTTCGTTTCCTTATAAACTAATAAATCATACTATAAAAATAAAAGTATTTTTAGGAGATTGAATAATATGAATAATCTAAAAAAAGATTATATAGCTAATATAGCAGAAAAAGATTATATGTTTTTTATGAATAAGGAAAATGTAATAGGGGTTGGAGTTGGTGAAAAAATTATTGAAGACAAAAATACTAAAGATTTATGCTTAACAGTATTTGTAAAGGAGAAAATTCCTTTAAAAGAATTACATCCTAATAATATAGTTCCTAAAAAATATTTAGGAATTAAAACAGACGTAATTGAAATGGGAGTAATTAAAGCATTAGGATTACAAAGTAGAGTACGGCCTTTTAAATTTGGTTATAGTATTTCTCCTGCTAATATTAGAATAGCAGGTACTGCTGGATGTTTAGTATATGATGATAAAAATTATTATATTTTAAGTAATAACCATGTAATGGCAGAGTTAAATTCTTTACCTATAAATACCCCTATAATTCAACCTGGACTTATAGATGGTGGCAATTCTGAGAAGGATATAATAGCATATTTATCAAAATTTGTAGCAATAAACTTACCAAAAAACTCTTCAAAAATGCCCTTAAATCATGTAGATTGTGCCATTGCTAAAATCACTTCAGAGGTACATTATAATTCTTATGTAGAAACCATTGGATTTCCAAAAGGAATATCTATTGCTGATATGGGAGAGCCTATAAAAAAAAGTGGAAGAACTACTGGATATGTAAAGGGGAAAATAATAACTACTAATACAACCATTTTAGTAGGTTATAATAATACAGAAGCTTTATTTAAAGATCAAATTATAACCACTCCTATTTCAGCTCCTGGAGATTCAGGTAGTGCCTTATTAAATAATTCAAATTATGTGGTAGGATTAGTTTTTGCTGGTGGATATAATTTTTCAGTTGCTAATCCCATTGAAAAAGTTTTAAGTTATTTAAATGTAAAAATAGCCAAATAATATTTTAATAACTATATATAAGAATTATTTGCTCATGTACAAAAAATTCTTACTTTCACATTATAGAAATGTAAAAGTAAGAATTTTTTATATTATTAACAGTTACTAATTTTTGAAATTATAGTAGCACTATTTTTAATTATTTGAAATCTTTAATAAACCAAAGTAAGGAGTATAATCTATGCCATCTCCATGAATCTTTATTGTATTATTTCCTTCTTTTAAAGAAACTATTAAATTCATAGTTAATGCATCCTCTTTAGACCAACTTTTTGTTTTTTGTGAAAGATATATTATTCTAATTGGTTCATTATTAATATCTAAAGTAAATGGTCTTTCTATATCACTAGACAAATATTGAATATTTAAAATATATCTTTCTTCTTTATCAACATAAACTGTTAATGTGGATGAACTATCTTGTGGTCCTCCTATATTTTTAACAAATCCTATATTCTCATCTATTTTTCCTTCCCCTTCTAATTTTCCATTTGCAAAATTATAAGTTCCTTCTGGTAGAGTATTAGGTACTATAGAAGGAATGTTATTATCTGGCATGGAAGGAATTGTTGGCATTACAATTGGTAAGAATTCAACACTATCTAAAGTTAAAGTAAACTCTCCTAAATTAGGACTATAATCCTTACCATTTCCATAAAATTTAATATTATTTTCCCCTTCACGTAGCTTTACTAAAAAAGAAAATTTTTCATCATTAGATCCATTCTCTCCAGAGGTTAATGGTACTTTATAAACAGTTCCTGTATTTATATTATTTATATCAGTAAGAAATATTCTCTCTGCATCTTGGGATTTATATTTTATATTTAAGGAATAAGTTCCTTCTACTAGAGCATTTACCTTTATTGTAACTGCCCCATTATTAGGTCCGCCTATACCTTCAATAAATTCTAAGGATGATTCAATCCTGGCATCATTAGTTAAAATTCCTTTGGTTAAATCATAGGGTTCTAAATAAGATTTATTACTTTTAATAATCTTTATTTCACCAATGCTTGGACAATAATCAAAATTATTTCCGTGAAACTTAATGGTATTTTTTCCTGAATTTAAATTAATTGGAATAGTAAATGTGGCAGCACTACTTATATCCTGTCCTTGAGTCTTAGGAATATTATAAATTTGATTATTATTAAGTTCATTAACATGAATTTTTAATACTCTCTCATTATCTGGTGCCATATATTGAATTATTAAATTATATTCTCCAGCCCCTAACACATCTACATCTATAGTACAGGACTCATTTTCTAACCCACCTAACAAAGTAACAAATTTTGTGGTTTCATCTATTTTAGCTCCCTTAGAAAGTTCTCCTTCATATGCATTATAAACTTGAAATTTTGTATTTTTTAAAATAGTTAATAATCCTATACTAGGAGCATAATCTTCACCATTTCCATGAAATCTTATTTTATTTCCACCATTTTTTAAATTTAAAGGTATGGTAAAAGTTTTTGTATCATTTATGGTTACACCATAGGTTTGAGGGAAATAGTACACCTCCTCTAAAGTTACCTCATTAATATCTATTTTTAATGGTCTATTACTATCTGGAGATAAATATTGAACCTCTAAATTATATTCTCCCCCACTAAGGGTATTAATAATTATAGTAATTGATCCATCATTAGATCCTCCTAGTCCTCCAACAAGAGTACTAACATTTTCTAATTTAGCTCCATTTTTAAGTATTCCTAAGGAAGCATTATAAATTAAGCCTGTTGGATCTTCAATGGTAACTATGCCTAAACTTGGTGCATATTCTTCCCCATTTCCATGAAACTTAATGGTATTATCACCTGAATTTAAAGGAAGAGATAGAGTAAAGACTTTTGCGTCTTGTATTGTCCAGCCTAAAGTAGACTTTAGCATATATATAGTACCAGTATTAACTTCATTTACATCAATTTTTAATGGTCTATCTTCTCCAGAAATATATTGTATAGAAACATTATAAGTTTTTGTATTATTAGCATTTATTGTAATTGTAGATGAACCATCATTAGGTCCTCCTATCCAACCTACAAAATTAGAACTTTCATCTAATTTTGCTCCATTTTCAAGAACTCCTTCATTAGCATTATAATTTCCAGCTGCCAAAGGACCAATTGGAAATAAAACCTTACTTATATTAACTATGCCTAAACTTGGCCCATAATCTATTCCATTTCCATGAAAAGTAATCTTATTAATACCTTTATTTAAAATTAATTGTATGGTAAAGAAATCTATTTTAGAAATTATCCATGAAGATGTAACTGGGAATATATGCGTCTTTCCAGAATCCATTCCATTTATATTTATCTTTAAAGGTCTATTCTTATCTGTAGCTATATATTGTACTTTAAAATCATAAGCTCCATATTCATTTATATTTACAGTAATTGTGGATGAACCATCAACTTCTCCCCCAATATAAGTTACTAAATTATTAAGTGGATCTATTTTAGCTCCATTTTTTAAAACTCCTTTGGCTATATTATAACTTCCTTCTGGTAAAGTATTAGAAAGTGGTGATATAAATTCAAGAGTAAACTGTCCCAATTCTGGAGAGTATTCAGTATCATCACCATGAAAATCTAACATATTAATTGTTTTATTAAAGATAATATCTGTACTAAATGTTCCAGAAATATTTTCAGAAAGATTGTAAATAGTACCTGTATCAATATTATTTATTCTAATCCTTAAAGGACCACCACCATTTTTATAGGATAAATCTAATTTATATATTCCCGGCTCCATCACTGAAATCTCTAAAGAAGAGCTTCCATCTAAGGGACCTCCAATCCATTTAACAACATTTAAATCAGTATCTAAAGTAGCTCCATTCTTTAAAACTCCTAATGCCACATTATATATACTATTTGTGAATATACTAAGCTCTAACTTTTGCATTTCCACATAAAAACTTCCCAAATTAGGTCCATAATTCATATATGAACTTTCAAATTTAATAGTATTAATACCCGCATTTAAATTTATAGGAATAGTAAATATTTTTACACTTGATAAATTCCAATCAATAGTCTTTGGTAAATTATAAGAATCATTAGATTTTTCCCCATTTATAGTAACTATAAGATTTCTATTTAAATCTCCTGATAGGTATTCTAAATATAAATGATATAAACCTGAAGTACTTACTTTAATAGAAACTGTTGAAGTTCCCTTTAATGGTCCCCCTATATTAGTAATAAAATTAGTATTTGAATGTTTTTTTGCATTATTTAGTAAAATACCCTCACATACTATTGAAGTTATTTTAGGTAAATTTATTTGAATTAATCCTAAATTGGGTGCATAATCTACTCCATTACCATGAAATTTTATTACATTAACATTTTTATTTAAAGTTATTGGCAAAGTAAAAGTATTAACATTAATTAAATTTTGGCTATTAGTTAATGGTAAAGAATAATTTGTTTTTTTACCATTAACAGAAATACTAAGATTATTATTATTTTCATCACAACTATATTCAAATATTAAATTATATTCTCCATTAAAGGGAGCTGTAAACGAAAAATCTATATAATTATCAATTACTCCCCCTAAGTTTTTTAAAAGTTTAATGTTTTCATCTAATTGAACCTCTTTTGAAATATTTATTAAATCTTTATTAGAATTAAATATTTCTAATGGATTTTTCAAATAAGTAGTTTTAAAATTAGAAGATGGCTTAAAGGTTACTATTCCTAAGTTTGGACTATAATCAATACCATTACCATAAAATTTAATAGTATTATTCCCTTTATTCAGCCAAGATGTTATACACATGGTTTTAGCATCTGTAATATCTAAACTTGGAGTAATATGACTAGTATAAACTCCTATCTTTTCTCCATTTATATTAATAGCTACTTGACGATTTTTATCTGAACATAAATATTGAAATATAATATTATACATACCACTTTCATTTACATTAAAGTTTAATGTGGAGGAACCATTTTTTTCTCCTCCTATTAAATAAGCAAATCTGTTAAACAAATTTATTTCAGCACCATTTTCTAAGGTTCCTAAAGCTATATCATAGGTACCTGAAGCTAGGAACCCACTAGTATGAATAATAGTTTCAGAGGATTTTTTAGTAATGTCCATTAATTCTGATTGATTAGATTTCACTATATAATTACCTACTGGAACATTAGAAAATAAATATATTCCTGAAGAGTTGCTTTCAGTAAAAGAAAGAGGAGTTAGATTATTAAATTTGTCTACACTATAAAGGGTTACATCTGCATTAGCTATAAAATTGTTTAAATCATCTGTTATTATTCCAGAAATAATTCCTAGTGGAGAATTTTCATTTAAATTTAAAGAGGTATTTAAACTAAATATTTTACCACTTGTAATAGTAACAGTTCCTTTATAAGGTACATATCCTAATGCAGAAATTTTAACTTCATAATTACCTGCATTTAAGTTACTAAGAAAAAAAACACCTAAATAATCAGTAAAAGTTATTCCTATTAAAGTAGTAATACTATTTAAGATGCTATATATAGAAACTACTGCTCCAGATATAGGTGTATCTTCATAAATTACTCTACCACTTAATATTCCTTTAAGAACATTAGGATCTTCTGATAAAATAAAATTTATTATTTTATTCTCCTTTGAACTAAGTGAAAATGATATTGGTATGTCTATAAGTTTATTTTCTCCTATAGCTAAAATTTTATAACTATCACTATATGGAACATTTTCTATCATATATTCACCATTTTCATCAGTAACTACATGATATAAAGGTTCTAAATTTTCATTCATTAATTTTACAGTGGCATTTTTTATTGCATTATTATTTAAGTCAATAACTCTTCCTGAGATTATTGCACCTACATTTATATTATTTAAATTTGGAGTAAGATTTAAATTTAAATTTACAGCAGTTCCTTTTTTATCAATTTGAATAATAGATGAATTAGCTAAATTATATTTATATTTACCTATTTCCATAAATAAGTACCCTCCTAAATTTTTATATACAAAAATCATAAAAGACATAAAAATTTTTGTGCAATTTAATAT
>NZ_WHJC01000151.1 GCF_009295725.1 Clostridium tarantellae | reverse complement strand
GCTTTATATATTATATTAATTAAATATTATGTTGGTTACATAACTTTATATTTATCATGGAATAAAAATAAGACAAGATTTTCAAAGTATAGAATTCTTATTGTTTTTCTAATTACAATAAAATTATTCTATATTAAATAAATCTTGCCTCCACTTATATATTTACAATATCTTATTTTAATATTACAACTGTTACTCCATTGCCACCTTCACCATATTCTCCAAGTCTATGTTTTTTAACATGAGGATGTTTTCTAAGCATTTCATTTATAGCTTTTCTTAATACACCAGTTCCTTTTCCATGAACTAAAGTTACCTCTCCAAGCCCTGCCACATAAGCATCATCTAAATATTTATCTGCTGTATAACAAGCTTCTTCTGAATCCATTCCTCTTAAATCCACTGAAGTTGCAACTGCTTTAATATTAAGCTTTGCCTCTCTTTTTTTAACTTTTTTCTCTTCTTTAGTTTGAGTAACTTTTCTTAAATTGTTAAGCTTAACATTTATTTTCATAATACCAGCTTCAACTTGAACCATTCCTTTTGAATCTGGTT
The DNA here is from genome assembly GCF_009295725.1 of Clostridium tarantellae. Lineage (GTDB taxonomy): Bacteria > Bacillota > Clostridia > Clostridiales > Clostridiaceae > Sarcina > Sarcina tarantellae. The sequence goes on along the minus strand of NZ_WHJC01000151.1, from coordinate 7,632 downwards.
TAGATAAAATAACTACCTTTTGATTTAAAGAAGGTAAAAATGCATCCATTCCTAATTTAACTTCATCTAATTCTTCACCTTTAATATCTTCTACTTTCTTTTGAAGATGAGATTCTGCATCTCCCATTTTACTTCTAAGTTTAGCTCTTTCCTGTTCTAACTTTCTTCTAGCATCACTTGAAATACCCATTCTTTCTATATCTCTCATATTTTTAAGTATTTCATCAGCCTCTTCTTTTGCATTGTTTAAAATTTGCTTAGATTCTCTTCTTGCTTCTGCATAAGCATTTTCTCTAACAGTTTCTATTCTATCTAATTTTTCTTTATATTTTTCCTTTAATATCTTAGCTTCATTTTTTAATACTGCTGCATCTCTAGCATCTTTTTCTGCCTTTATACTTTTATCTTGTAATGATTGTATTAAATCTTCAAATTGTAATGATTCACTAGATATTATTTCTCTTGCTTCTTTAATTAAATAATCACTTAATCCTAATCTTTTTGAAATTTCAAAAGCATTAGATTTTCCTGGAACTCCTATTAATAATCTATATGTTGGACTTAATGTTTCCACATTAAACTCTACTGAAGCATTCTCTACCCTTTCTGTTCTTAATGCATATCCTTTTAATTCACTATAATGAGTTGTAGCTAATATTCTACATCCTCTTTTTCTCAAATTTTCCAATATAGATATTGCTAAAGCAGATCCTTCCGTAGGATCTGTTCCTGCACCAAGTTCATCAAAAAGTACAAAGCTTTCTTCATCAGCATTTTTCATAATATTAACTATATTTTTCATATGAGATGAAAATGTTGAAAGGCTTTGTTCTATACTTTGCTCATCTCCAATATCAGCATAAATTTCCTTAAAAAAACTTATGCTTGAATTATACATTGCAGGTATTAAAAGACCACTTAACCCCATAAGTTCAATAAGACCTGTAGTCTTTAATGTAACAGTCTTACCCCCTGTATTAGGTCCTGTTATTATCAAACTATTAAATTCTCTCCCTAAATATATATCTGAAGATACTACTTTATCTATATGGATTAATGGATGTCTTGCATTTATTAAATCAATAATTCCTTCATTATTAACTAAAGGCATAGTTCCACCCATATGACTTCCATATTTAGCTTTAGCAAATATAAAATCTAATTCTACTAATATCTTAAAGTTATTGTTTATAGATATTATACTTCCATAAATTAATGAAGATAATTCCTCTAAAATTCTTTCAATTTCAGCTCTTTCCTTTAATTTTAACTCTTTTATTTCATTATTTAAATGTACTAAACTCATTGGTTCTATAAAAAGAGTTGCGCCTGTTGAACTTTGGTCGTGAACTAATCCAGGTACTTGCGACTTATACTCTGCTTTAACAGGTATAACATATCTATCTCCTCTCATAGTATATAAATTATCCTGTAAATACTGAGAATTACTTCTAACTATAGCATTAACTTTTTCTCTTACAGATGAATTTTTCTCTTTTAAACTTTTTCTTATACCATATAAAGTAGAACTTGCTTTATCTGAAATTTCTTCTTCACTTAATATAGCATTAAATATGGAATTTTCTATATTTTTTAAAATAACTATTCCTACTGCTATATCTTCTAAAATTCTATAGCTTTCTTCCTCATCTTTTCTTGTTAAAAACTCTGAAGTTCTTCTAGCTGCTCTTAGCATATTTCCTATTCTTAAAAGAGTAGCCGTATTTAAAACTCCACCTTTTTCTGCTCTTACTATTCCTTCTTTTACATCATAAAGTCCTTCAAAAGGAGGATTACCCTTTTTCATAAGTACATTTAAAGCTTCATTAGTTTCTTGTAAATGTTCAACTACATCATACATAGAATCATATGGCTTTAAATCCATAATCATTTCTTTTGCGGATTTTGTTATAGCATATTTTTTTAATTCTTCTCTAATTTTAGTAAACTCTAAAACCTTTAGAACTTTTTCATTCATTCCTTTTATATCCCCTTTACTCAACGCCTCTTCTATAATGACCCTTAGTGAAATTTTTATTTTCCATTTTAGTTGTACTTAATACTGATTTTATTATGTTAGAAGCATCTTTATAATTTTCATCTATTAAATCTATTCTAAATGATTTTATTCCTAAAGACTTAACATCTTCTATTTCATATATAATATTTATAGGAACAGTATTGTAAATATGAGATCTACAAAATATATCCGTTTTTATTACATTATCCTGATTCATTCTATCTCTTAATATAAAATTATTATTTACACATTGATTATCACAATTTTTTATAGCTGTTTTTCCTCCAAATGTGCTTCCTATTGGACAATACTCACTAACCATAACTTCTGGTTTTCCATATAAATAAAATTGTACTCCTTCTGCTTTATTTTTTAAAGCACCCTTTATTTCTTTTCTATTAAGTTCAATACTTAAACAACTACCTTCTATATGTTTGTTGTAAAAATCTAATGCCTTTGAATTAAATATATTAAGTTTATAATCACCTATTATCTTAGTTTTATTTTTAAACCTATTTATAATTCCTGCATTAGCAGTAACTATGCCACATATATTGTTTAAATTTACTTCTATTATATTGCATATATATTCAAATTCTTCTTTTATTATAGTAGGAGTTTTTATATATATATCTATATTATTTTCTTTAATATTTTTTAAAACTTTTTTATTAAGTTGTTCTTCATTTTTTCCAAATATATCTAAAGCTATAGAATTAATATTATTATCTAAAGCTGCTTTTAGTTGTTCTTGTGTATTTAAAGTTATTAAAAACTCTGGTAAATCTCTTTCTTTTCTAGTATTTTCTAATTTATTATTAAAATCTATTTTTTTATTTCTTTTAAATTTATTAATTTCATATAATCTTATTTCTTCTAATACTTCTCTTCTTAGATTATTAATACTTGATACTGACATAAATCCATCTTCAAAATCTACAAATTCAATATTATTAATTTTAAATGCTATGTCTCCTGATTTTTTAAAATTATCTTCTATTCTTTCCTTAGATAAAGGTCTATTTACAGCTTTTTGTACTAAATCTCCTTGCTTTGTATAATAATTCCCATTATACTCTACAGTAATTTCACAAGGTTCATCCACTTTAAATTTTAAATAAGAATTTAATAATATTTTTTTTTCATATGGATTTTCATAAGCTGTTTTTAAACTATTTAATAATTTTATATCTGAAGCTTTATATAACTTATCATGTGCTTTATATCTATTAGGAAATATTTTAACCTTATCTCCCTTTTTAGCTTCTTCAACTTCTTTATTATTAAGAATAATTTTTGAAATAGTAAACCCATCATCACTTATTCTTATTCCATCCTTTAGTGCAATATCTTCAGTTAGTATTATTTCTCTATTTTTTAAAGCTTCCCCTATAAATATGCCTGTATTTCTAGGGGTTTCATATGCCATCATATCTTTTCCTATATTTTTATAAAGATAAGCATTAGAAAATCCTTCTCTATTAAATAATTTCATAAGTTTAATTTTATTCTTATTTTGAGAAACCTTTCTTTTTTTATAAACATTATCTATAGCTTCTCTATAACTTTCAATAACTCCAGCAACATATTCTGGTCTTTTCATTCTTCCTTCAACTTTTAAAGAAGATGTTCCAGAATTTATTAAGTCTTCTACCTTTTCAATTGTACAAATATCTTTAGGACTTAATAAGTATCCTTTAATTTCTTTTTTATCTTTTTCTCTAATAAGTGTATACGGTAGTCTACAACTTTGAGCACATCTTCCTCTATTTCCACTTCTACCACCTATTAAACTACTCATTAAACATTGTCCTGAATATGAAACACATAAAGCTCCATGAACAAATATTTCTGTTTCAATACCTAATTCTTTAGATATATGTTCTATTTCCTTTAAAGTAAGCTCTCTAGATAAAACTATTCTTAAAAAACCATTATCTCTAAAAAATAATGCACCTTCTCCATTATGTATACTAAGTTGAGTTGATGCGTGTAATTCGAAATCTGGATATAACTGTTTTGATTTATTTAATATTCCCACATCTTGAATTATAAGCGCATCTACTCCCATTTCATATAATTCACCTATATATTCTAAAGCTTCTGCAAATTCATTTTCTTTTATTAATGTATTTATAGTTACATAAACAGTAACTCCATAACTGTGTGCATAATCTATAGCTTTCTCCATTTGTTCATTATCAAAATTTGAAGCATAAGCTCTTGCGGAAAACTTACTTCCACCTAAATATATTGCATCTGCTCCTTTATTTATAGCAGCAATTAAACTCTCCATACTTCCTGCTGGAGCTAATAATTCTATTTTTTCCATTTTTATTTTCCTCTCTTAAATATAACCTTTTTAAACACTTAAATATACTTTTTAAAAAAACTGTTATATTTATTCTGTTCAACTACTATGTATTATACACAAATTGATTAAGTAATTCTACTTATACCTATATAAAACACCATTGGTTATATCTATGCTTAATAATATTTTATAAATAAAAAAGAAATAGTATAATACACCTACAAAGTATATATTATATTATTTCTCTTCTATAAATTTTTATAAAATTTTTATTTTCAACTTAAATTATTTATTTAATTCTCTAAACCATCCTTGAGCAATTTTTTCTTCATGTTTTTTAAATTTTTCATGTTTTTTATATTCTCTTAAAGCTTTTTTAATTTTTTCATCAAGATGTTTTTGATCTAAAAAGCTTCCACACGTAGTGCTATAAGAATCTTGATATTGTCTAAAAACATCTCTTATAGCTTGCATTTCTGCTCTTTTATCTTCATGACCTTTTAAATTATTTAATAGGTTTTTTAATTCTTTTTTATGTTCAACTAACTTTTTATCCTTACCTTCTTCAGCTAATGCAAGAAGAACTTCTAATCTTTTTTTAGTATGCTCTAAAGTTACATCTTGTAATTTTTCATTAATTCCTGATTCTCTTAAAAATTCAACTATTTCTTCTTCTGTTGGTATTTCTTCTATAGTCTCTATTCTTTCTTCTGTTTCTATTTCTATATCTTGTGGTGTTTTCATAATAAACAACTCCCTTCTTTAAATATATTTAATAATTCATAAATTAAATAGTAAATGCTTAATATTCTAAATTGTAAATATATAAAATTATATAAACTTAATTCAAATTAATGTTTTTTATCAATATAATTTTCTTCTTCTCTTTTTTCTTCATTTAAAACTTTTTTATCTAACTCTTTAGCTTTAGAAACATTAGTTTTAGTTATAGTCTCTTCATATTTTTCTTGAAATTTTGATTCAAAAGCTTTTCTGCTTATATCAGATCTGTCACGCATAATAAACACTCCTTTCATATATACACATATAAAAACATTTAATTTTCTCATGTGTTTTTCTTTTTTTTATTATAATACTAAATTTTAATTAATACAAACTGTTACTTAATAACACTTTTAAAGTTTTGTGCTTTTATTTTAAATAAATAATTCATATAAACCCAAAATTATGATTAATATGCCCGAAATCAAGGTTGAAATTTTACCAAATAGATTTGATAATAACTTATTTCCTAAAATATATCCTAATACTATAAAGACAAAACTTGATATAAATACAATAAAAGTTGTTAAATAAATATTTAATCCAGTTATACACGCTCCAATGCCTGTACCTAAATTATTTATATTTAATCCAATTCCTAAAAGTATAGCTTCTTTTGTATCTATTACTTTAGAATTATCTTTATCTGCTTTTTCAGGATATTTAACTAAAGTTTCTTTATCTCTTTTATAAAAATAATCTGCTATAAAATATATTCCTATAAGTATAAGAATTGTTGCTCCTAAAATATTAGTTATTTTATTATTAATAAATTTTAATATAATCATTCCTAAATACATGGATAAAAATGTTCCTAATGCTGAAATAAAGCTAATAATTAAATTACTTACTATTTCTATTTTTATCTTTTTCATGCCGTAACTCACAGCTACAGCAAAATTATCTAAATTAGATGCTATAGCAAATAATAAAATAGATATTATCTTCATAAAATTCTCCTTCCTAAATTTATTAAAGTATATTTTTAATTCTAATATTAAATAACTTTTAATATCAAATATTAATATTTTAAAATGAATTTACATAAAATAAATAGATGATTTTTAAGAACTTTTCTTAAAAATCATCTATTTAAATTTATTCTTTATCTCTATAATTATAAGTAAATGCCCAGCTTATATTTGTTAAGTCTTTATTTTTCAAATTATAAGATCTTCTACCAAAATTTAAAAATACTCTCTTACCTTGTAATGGTGAAAGTCCACCTTTAATTGATATTGTTCTAAAAACTTTTTGCGCAATAACAGCACCATAACTATCTCTAATTTCTAAATTAAAATTACCAATATCAGAAAAAATTCTATTAGTTGTGTTATAAAGATACGCATCTACAACTAATCCATTATAAGTTTCATAAATATCATTAATAATTAAGTTTAAATTGTTTACTTGAGTAGTATATGAATACCCTTCATATATTATATCTCTACTTCTACTAGGTTTAGATTTTGCTTCAACTATTACTGGTGAAGCAAAAATACTAAATGCTAAAACTAAAGAAGTAAATTTTCTTTTTTTTAAAACCATTTTTTCACCTCCAATTAATAATTTTAGTTTTATACAATTGAAGATTACTTATTCAAGTATATTTATCCTTATTTACCTTATATCCTTTATTACATAATTCTTTATATTTTAACTATTTATTAATTCTTCAACCTCACTTTTACTTAATTCTCTCCAATGTCCGATTTTTAATTTATCTATTTTTATATTCATTATTCTTACTCTTTCTAATTTAGTAACTGTATATCCAAATGCTTTACTCATTTTTCTAATTTGTCTATTTAATCCTTGTGTAAGAATTATTTTAAAAGTATTATTAGTGATTTTACTTATTTTACAAGGTTTTGTTTTTATTCCTCCAATATCTACACCTTGAGACATTTTTAAAATAAAGGTTTCATCAAAATCCTTATCTACAGTTACTATGTATTCCTTTTCATGTTCATTTTCTGATTTTAATATTTTATTTGTTAATTCACCATCATTAGTCATTAAAATTAAGCCTTGAGAATCCTTGTCTAATCTTCCAACTGGAAAAATATACTTTGGATAATTCATATATGTAATTATATTATTTTCTATTTCTTTTGCAGAAGTACATATAATTCCTGCTGGTTTATTTAATATTATATAAATTTTATTATTTTTAACTATAGGTTTTTTATCTATAAGTATTTTATCGCTTTCTTCTACCCACTGACCAGGCATGCAATTTATTCCATTTACTATTACTCTATTTGCTTCAATAAGTCTATTAGCTTCTTTTCTAGAACAAATCCCTAAATTACTTAGTAATTTATTTATTCTCATGTTTAAATCCTTTCTTTAATTTATTATGTAAAGTTTTATATATAATTAATATCTAAGCTTTATTAATTTAGTTTATATATTAAATTAATTTTTTGCAATAATTTTATTTTATATATTTAATAGAATTCAAAAAGTCTTTATTTAATATTTTATTAAATATTATTTAATTTTTATTCAA
>NZ_WHJC01000150.1 GCF_009295725.1 Clostridium tarantellae | reverse complement strand
AAGACAGTAAAAAATGAATTTCAGCTTCTAAAGAATTTTCTAAAAATTAAAAAAATTTATATGTTCTTTATTATTTTTCACACTTACTTTATTAATTTTTAAAGCAAAAAAAGTAATAAGTATTGCCTTTAATAATTATTTTTGTCCTTGCAAATTTAAAAAATAATTATATAATACTTATTACCTTATAAAGCTTTAATTTATTTTAATGTTATTATGCTAGTATTTTCTTTTTTTACATATCCATTTTTATCTTTTTCTGTTGTATGTACCATTATTTTTTTGCTTGAAGGACTCCAATTTGTAGGAGTATAATACTCTCCCGAAATAACTAAATAATTTTTCTTTGTTTTTAAATCATACATTTTAACTCCTTTTGATCCTATATATGATATTTTTGTACTATCTGGAGCCCAACATTGCCCATAAGGAATTCCCATATTTTCTGTATATATTAATTCTTCATTTTTTCCTTGCAAATCAGTTATAACCATTTCACTTCCTATAATATTGCCCTTCTTATCAATTTTTTCTTTAGTAATTAATATTTGTTTTTTATTAGGAGAAACTTGAAAATCAGCAACATTTTCTTCTATGAAATTTTTAGTTTCTTTAGTTTTTAAATTATATATTTTCATTTTATCTCTATCTTTTTTTGTTTCAAGATCAATATGTGTATAATATATATTATCTCCTACTTTATCTACATAATTTATCATTGATCCTTTAAATGGATTTTTCTGCGTTTCCATATCCCAATTTTCTACATTTTCTATTTTATCCAAGCTACCATTAATATTTAATATAGCAAATCCTTTGATAGAATCATATCTCATTATCACTTCATCATTATTTATCCATTTAGCTTTATCAAAATCTGCTAAAGACATATTCTTAGCATCTATTTTAGCTTTTATATTACCTTTTAAATCTGCAATATATGCTTTAGTACCTGGTTTAAATGGATTTATACAGTCAACATAAAATATATGTTTTTGATCTGGTGATGATACTACATATGCTTGTGAAGTATCTTTTTTCGCAATAAATTCAATATTTTTGTTATTTAAATTATATATACCTAAATTGCTAAAGCTATCTATGCTTTCAACTGTAATTCCATTATTACTAGAATCAATTGTTTTAGTTATTTCTCTATTTTTTTTCTTTTTATTTTCTTTAACAGCTAATATTTCATTATCATTTAGCCAGTCATATCCTATCATATCTTCATAAGTTTCTAATTTAGCTAATATATTATCATCTTTTATACTTTCAGTTTCTTTTATTATTTTTATATCATTAACCTCATTAAATAACTTATCTATTGAGTACTCCCAATATAATTTACCACCAAACAAATATATACAAGCACCTATTGCTACTACACTTGTTGCTAAAGCTATTGTTAATTTCTTTTTCTTCATTTGTTTTCCCCCTAAATACATTTTATGAATAAAATATATAATATATATTTTTCAAAAATATCTCTAAATGTTTCAAAGTTGTAAATTTATTAAAAGAAAATTTAAAATAAATTTTAAAAAATATATTACTTTGCTAAAGGGAAGTTTAACAAAAATGTGGTACCTATAGTCTCACTTTTTAAAATATTAATTTTACCTTTTTGTCTCTCTACTAATTCTTTTACTAAAGAAAGACCTATTCCTGTTCCTTCTAACTTTTTATCTGAATGTTTATATGACCTATAAAACGGTTCAAAGATTTTCTCTTTCTCCTCTTCTAAAATTCCAATACCTGTATCTTCTATTTCAATAAAAACTAAATCTTCCTGTATATAATTTTTTATTAATACATTTCCATCTGAAGTATTATATTTAATAGCGTTATCAATTAAATTCATAAAAATATGTATTATTCCCTCTTTGTCTCCTAATATAAAAGCATTCTCTAAACTAACTTCCATTTTAATATTAAATTTCTTAGCTTTTCCTTCCATTCTTTTATAGACCTCTTCTAATAACTCTTTAATATTAACTTTTTCACTTTGTAATTCAAATTCATATTTTTCAAGGGATGATAAATATAATACTTTTTCTACCATATCTTGAAGTACTTCTGATTCTTTTCTTATATTTAACTTAGCATCTTTTAATAACACACTATCATCTTCATACATATCTATTAAATCTAAATAAGCTTTTATAACAGTAAGAGGGGTCTTTAATTCATGTGTAATATTACCTATAAAGGTTTTTTGTTGCTTTTCTAAAGCTTTTAATTTATTAATTGCTAAATTTAATTTTTTTTCTTCACTCTTCATATTTTCTATGTTTCTATATATTTCATTACTTAAATAAAAAATTCCTTCACTAAGATCCCCTAATTCATCTCGTCTTTTTATAATACTAACTTTTTTATAATTTCCCTCTTTAATATTAATTAAAAATTTCTTTAATTTTAAAATTACCTTAGTATATCTATGAAAATAAATATAAGCAATTAAAAAACTAAAAATAAATACAAAACTTCCTATGTTAATAAAATGACTTCTTATCTTTTTATAAAAATCGTTACTTTTTTTTAAGTCATATTGAAATTTAATAATACCTACTTGATTTTTATTATAAATTGGTGCTACATAAGTTATATATTCTTTTTCATTCTTATAAGCTATATTTTTTTGTAACCCATAATAAATCAATTTTTCATCATATTCTTTTTCATATTTTAAATCTATAGTTGAGATTTTTTTTCCTTTCATATTAAAAATTACAGCATTTAAATCATTTATAGATTTTATATACTTTACTATTTCATCACTTTGTTCTTCTAAAAATTTCTCATGATTTTCATATGAATTTTTAATATATAACTGATTTACATAGCTATTTACAATCTTAGCTTGTTGAAATAAATATCTTTCATGTTCTTCCATTTGATTAATTCTTATAGCTCTTAAAACTAAAAAGCTTAACATTCCAACAGTTAAAATAAGAAGCATAGATAAAAATATACTATATTTAAATTTCAATTTAACCTTCATAAATTTTCCCTATACCTTTATATCCTACTTTATAAACAGTTTGTATGATATCTTGATAATTTTCCCCTAACTTCTTTCTTAATCTTTGAATATGTATATCAACGGTTCTAGTTCCCCCAAAATAATCCATTCCCCATATTAAATCTAAAAGTTCTTCTCGACTATAAACTCTATTAATATTACTTAAAAGATGTACTAAAAGTTCATATTCTTTAGGAGTAAATTCTAATTCATCTCCCTTTAAAATAATTTTTCTTTCACTTAATAAAACCTTTAGATCTTTTATTTCTATAGCATTAACTTCTTCTTTTGCTTTTGCTAATCTTCTAATTAAAGATTTAACTCTAGCTAATATTTCTCTTATATCAAAGGGTTTTGAAATATAATCATCAGCTCCTAACTCTAGCCCTAAAATTTTATCTACAATATCTGTTTTAGCTGTAAGCATAATAATACCCATATTATTTTTTTCATCCAACTTTTTACAAACATCAAAACCACTTAATTTTGGCATCATCACATCTAAAATAACCACCTTAGGTTTAAAGGTTTTAATTTTACTCAAAGCCTCTTCTCCATTATGTGCCTCTTGAACAATATAACCTTCTTTTCTTAAAGCATAAGCAATTAAACTTGCAATACTTATTTCATCATCTGCTACTAACACTTTTTCATCCATTTGTTTTGCTCCCTTATTCTTTCGTTAAATTTATTTTTCCAAATTAAATTTATTCTATTAAAATATAAAAATAATTTCAAACACTACTTTTTATTATATTAAACTTATTAAATAAAACTTAAAGCTAATTTTCAAAATAAAAATAGCAAGAGTTATTTAAAATTACTTAAATTAACTCTTGCTATTTCTTAATTTCTTTATTAAAAACTATTTAATAAATTAACCATTTCTATTGCTGAAACTGCTGCATCATATCCTTTATTTCCTGCCTTAGTTCCAGCTCTTTCTATAGCTTGTTCTATTGTATTAGTTGTTAATACTCCAAAAATAACTGGCTTATCTGAATTTAACGAAATACTAGCTACCCCCTTTGATACTTCTGCACACACATAATCAAAATGAGGTGTTGCGCCCTTAATAACAGTACCTAAACAAATAACTGCATCATACTTATCACTCATAGCCATCTTTTTAGCTACTAAAGGTATTTCAAATGCTCCTGGTACCCATGCAATTTCAATATTATCCTCTTCAACTCCATGTCTTTTAAGTCCATCAACAGCTCCACCTACAAGCTTAGAAACTATAAACTCATTAAATCTTGCTGCTACTATTCCTATTCTTAATCCTTCTGCTACTAAATTTCCTTCTATTAATCTCATTACTTTTTCCCCCTAATTTTAATTATATATATTAAATTATTTATCTTTTTTAACTATGAAATACTTTTAATCCAGTAAATGATTTAATTTCTCCCTCTTAGTTTTTAAATAAAACTCATTATTTTCATTATGTTCTATTTGTATAGGAACTCTTTCTGTAACCTGAATATCATAATAACTTAAACCATCAATCTTTCTAGGATTATTAGTCATCAATCTAACCTTTTCTACTCCTATATCCTTAAGAATTTGAGATGCTATAGTATAATCTCTCATATCTGCTGGAAAACCTAATTTAAGATTTGCTTCTACTGTATCAAACCCTTCATCTTGAAGTGCATATGCTTTTAATTTGTTTATTAATCCAATGCCTCTACCTTCCTGTCTCATATATAATAAAACTCCACAACCCTCTTCATGAATTTTCCTCATGGCTAAATCATATTGCTGTCCACAATCACATCTTTTTGACCCTAATACATCTCCAGTTAAGCATTCTGAATGTACCCTTGTTAATATTGCTTTTTTCCTATCTATATCTCCTTTAACTAAAGCTACATGATGTTCTCCATTTAATTTATTTATAAAACCATACATTTTAAAATCACCATATTTTGTAGGCATGTTTATTTCTACAACTCTCTCTACAAGCTTGTCATGTTTTTTTCTATATTCTATTAATGCTTCAATAGTTATTATTTTTAAATCATGCTCTTTAGCAAAATTTATTAAATCATCTCTTCTTGCCATGGTCCCATCTTCATTCATTATTTCACAAATAACTCCTGCTGGTTTTAACCCTGCTAATTTACTTAAATCTACAGCTGCCTCTGTATGTCCTGGTCTTTTTAACACTCCTCCTTCTTTAGCTACTAAAGGAAAAACATGACCTGGTTTTCTAAAATGCTCCACCTTTGAACTCTCATCTAAAACTTTTTGTATGGTTAAAGCTCTTTCATGAGCAGATATACCTGTAGTAGTTTCTACATGGTCTATAGATACTGTAAAAGCTGTTTGATGATTATCTGTATTGTTTTTAACCATAGGATAAATATTTAATTGGTTAAGCCTTTCCTCTTCTACAGGCATACATATTAATCCTCTACCATATTTACTCATGAAGTTTATAGACTCTGCCGTTACCTTTTCAGCTGCCATTAGTAAATCTCCTTCATTTTCTCTATTTTCATCATCTATAACCACTACCATTTTTCCTGCTTTTATATCTATAAGAGCTTCCTCTATACTATGGAAATTAATCATAACCATTTCTCTCCTTTTATCTAAAATTTTTAATAATGTTTTTTCTACATAAAAATCAATAATTAAATTACATAAATCCATTTTCTATAAGAAAATTTTCATCTATTGAAGAAAATTTTTTATTTTCATTATTTTGCTTATTTAAACCTAAAAGCTTTTCTACATACTTTCCTATAAGATCGCATTCAAGATTTACGGTTTCTCCTACTCCTTTGTTAATTAAAGTTGTTTCTTGCATAGTATGTGGAATTATACATACCTTAAATAATTCATCATCCACATAAGCTACTGTTAAACTTATTCCGTCTATAGCTATAGATCCTTTTTCAATTATGTATTTCAATATAGCTTCATTAGCTTTTATAGAAATACACACTGAATTATCCTCTCTAACTAAAGAATAAATTTTTCCTATTCCATCTATATGTCCACTTACTATATGCCCACCTAATCTACTTTCTAAGGTTAAAGCTCTCTCTAAATTAACTTTACTTCCAATTTCTAAGTTTCCTAAATTACTTCTTTTTAAAGTTTCATACATTACATCCGCTTCAAAATTATTATTATTAATGCTTGTTACTGTAAGACATACTCCATTAGTAGAAATACTATCTCCTATTTGTGTTTTATTTAAAACCTTACTTCCTTTTATAAAAAGTTTAGCTCCTTTCTCTCCATTTTTAATGTTTTTTATAGTTCCTACCTCTTCAATAATTCCAGTAAACATCTATATAATATTCGTTCCTTTCTAAATATAATTTTTAGCATTAGAAAAACATTTAACTTGTACTTTTTAACAATGAGTATAAACTTTATTTTTTTATATGTTTAATATCTATAAATTTAATAAATCTCTATAATCAATCCTTTTATCAATTACTAATATATCCCTCTATAAATATGTCTTCATCTACATAACTAAAAGTCATATCCTTAAGCTTAAACGCATCTTTTAAAAACTTTATTCCTTTACCTTCTATTGGAGTTTTAGATTGTTCTCCTCCTATTACTTTAGGAGAAATATAAACTTGAACCTTATCTACTATTCCACATTGCAAAGCTGAAAAATTTAAAGTAGCTCCTCCCTCTAAAAGTATGCTATCTATTTTCATTTCACCTAATATACACATTAAGTCATTTAAATCTACTTTATTCTCTTTTTCCTTTGTATATATGATTTCTACACCTTTTTCTTGAAGTAAAATTGCTTTATTTTTATTTACACTTTTTTTAGTAGTTATAATGGTTTTAATCTCCTTAGAAGTAGCCACTATATTACAACCTATTGGTGTTCTAAGATTACTATCTACAATTATTCTTATAGGATTTTTGCCGTTCTCTACTCTACAAGTAAGAAGAGGATTATCTTTTATAACTGTATCAACTCCTACCATAATAGCTGTTACTTTATTTCTTAATTTATGAACCTGTTGTCTTGAAGCTTCTCCACTAATCCATTTTGATTCACCTGTATATGTAGCTATTTTCCCATCTAAAGACATAGCCCATTTCATAACTATAAAAGGCTTTTTTTTAACTATATATTTATTGAATATTTCATTTATTTTTTTACACTCTTCTTCTAAAACATTAGTTATAACTTCAATTCCAGCTTCTTTAAGAATTCTTACTCCATTACCTGAAACAATTGGATTAAAATCAATACATCCAATAACCACTTTTTTTATCTTTTCCTTTATTATTCTTTGAGCACAAGGTGGAGTTTTTCCGTAATGAGAACAAGGCTCTAAGGTTACATAAAGAGTTGCTCCTGAAACATCTTCCTTAGCATTATTAAAAGCATTAACTTCTGCATGGTTACCACCATAATGTTCATGGTATCCTGTTGATATAACTTTATTATCTTTTACTATAATAGCTCCAACTAAAGGATTAGGATTTACGTTTCCCTCTCCTTTTTTAGCTAACTCTATTGCTAATTTCATATACTTTTTATCCATTTAAACTACTCCTAACCCTTAAATAAATTTAAGTAAATTTAAATTAATTTATGCTAAATACTAAAGTCTATACTAAACACTTGCAAACTGTAATTCATAAAAATATTTATTATAAATTTAAAAAATAATAATTTATAAACAATACATGTTAAATAAGTTCATTAATTTGTAAAACATTTATTTTCATGCATAAAAATACATAAAATCAACTTTAAATACATAACCATAACAATTAATTTTTTACATAAATAAAGCCCTAAGTTTTAATAACTCAGGGCTAAAAATTATACACACTACACAATATACAATAAAATTTATTTTTAACACACACAATACACATAACATTCTTTGAAAAAATTAATATTGTTAGTGAATAATTTTTATTCAAATTTTATTATTACCAATAAAATTTAAATAATACATAACTACATTAATATTTCCTAAATTAAAAAAAGCTCTGAAATAATAATATTTCAGAGCTATAAATCTTAAAAATAAATTAATAATTGTTTAAATATAAGCATAAATCATTAAACAGTTAAATTTTTATTAGTATATATTATATAAAAAAATCACATTTATATTTACAAATTAAAATAAAAAATATTTAAAAAATATAAATTTTTGTTAATGTAGTTTTAATATTACAG
>NZ_WHJC01000149.1 GCF_009295725.1 Clostridium tarantellae | reverse complement strand
AATATATATTAATGCCCCATATTTATTTATTGCTTATTATAATAATAGTTATTACCCCATTTTTTATAATTATTACTTAAAAATTAATTCTTTAAAAATAATCACCCCAAATATTAGCAACAATTATTATAACATTAATATATCATGTTCTCCATTTAAATACAAGTGTTTAGTTTATAAATACACATTTTTTTACTTTTTTATATTTTAATTACATCTATTTTGTTGTTCTTATATTTATAAAACGTGGTCTTGAAACTTTATCATTTGAATATTTACAAAGAACTTTAAATCCATATAATGTATTACTTTTTAAATTTTCAATATTGTATTCTGTAATGTCTTTATCTATTTCATCAATTAATTTATTATCTTTATAAATTTTATAACCAATAATATCTTTAGATTTTGGTTTATTCCATGCTATTGTTATTTTATTTTTTCCTTTATTAGTATATCTTAAATTATTCACTTTTAATAACTTTATGTCCTCTTCCATTTTAAATACCTTAAACTGTAATTCCTTTGTAGCCTGTGCTATTCTTTTTGCATCATTATTAAATAAATCTTCTCTTTTACTATTTTCTTCTGTTGGCTTAACATTTATTTTAATAATGTTTTCCCCATCTTTTAAAGAAACCTTAGCTTCA
This sequence comes from Clostridium tarantellae, assembly GCF_009295725.1. Taxonomy (GTDB): domain Bacteria; phylum Bacillota; class Clostridia; order Clostridiales; family Clostridiaceae; genus Sarcina; species Sarcina tarantellae. The sequence continues at coordinate 7,633 of NZ_WHJC01000149.1, read as the reverse complement.
TAATACATATCTTCATTAATAATTATCTTTTCTCCATTTATAGTTAGTTCACCCTCTTTTATAGCATTTCCCTTTATTGTAATATTGTTATTTTTAGTTATTGAATCATTTGTAGGTTCTGTTATAACTACTGGCATATCTACCCATCTAATAATATTATCCTCTATTATCATTTCACTATTTTCTTCATTTTTTATGGTTACAACTCTATTTGATCCTTCTCCTGTAGAACATCCATAATACCCCTTTTGAAAATCATTTAAATCTTCTGGAGTATAATCTAATAACCCTTCTCCATTCCAAGAATTATCTTTTACATACTTATATTCAATAGTTTCTCCTTCTTGAATATAAGTCGTATATGACCAATCTGTAGTTACAGCTCCATTTCTACTCATTTCCCAAGAGTTAGTATTCCAATTATTTAAAGAAGCTGGAATAGTAATTTTAGTATCTAATGGTGTATAATTTGGAGCATTTACTTTAAAAGTAACCTTTATCATTATTAAATCCGGAGTTGCTACAATAGAATTTGATTTCACTAACATTCCCCCATTGCTATACGCTCTAATTTCATAATTATATTCTTTTCCATTTTCTACATTAGTATCTTTATATGATGTAATATTTCTATCTTTAATTTTTGCTACTACTATACCATCCCTCATTATTTCATATAAAGCTATCTTATTTTCTCCTTCAATACTCCAGTTTAATATTATTTGTCCTGATTCCTTTTCAGGATTTTTTAATGTTATTAAATTACAAGGAATAATATTATCTCCTAATTTAAAAACTTTAGTTTTATAAATTTTATTATCACCAATAACTATTTCATTCAAATTAAATCCTAGCTCTCCTTTAGAAGTAAATTCAAATTTATATTCATATATTCCCTCTTTTACTGGCATAAAAGAAGATTTATATTTATCATTATTTCCTTCTTTACTTACATAATTAGTTTTATAATAAGTCCACTGTTTTTCACTTTCATGCTTAACTGCTAGTCTTCCTTTAATACCTTTATTTTCTTTATCTTTTCCTGTTATATTTTCTATATAAACTTCTCCAAAAACTTCTATTTCTTTAGAAATATCTATTACCTCTTCATTTAAATCATGAGTTATATTTCCTGCCCAGTTTATATTATAGTGGGGTATCAATCCTTCTGACCATTTAATAGGTGATTCATTGTCATTTCTATCCACAACTGAAACTCCTAAATAATAATTTTCTCCATTTTCTAGATTATTTACTTCATAATTTAAATTAGTAGTACTTCCTACAAATTCTTCTAAACTTCCTTTAAATTTCGATTTGTAAATTTTATATTCTTTAACATCATTATTACTTAACTGCCAAGAAAGATTTATTTTACTATCACCTTCTATACCTAAAACACTAATTACTCCTTGTGGCTTTGATATAAAATTTTCATTAATTAATATTTTCCCTCCTATAGCTGGAACTAAAAGATTTAAAAAATTATTTTCTACCATTATTTTTTCATTATTGAATTTATTATTAAATATAATTCCGTTAGAAGCAAAAAAACTCATATCTATAGCAATATTTTTTTCTTCATTACCAGAGTTAACTGCAACTATAGCTAATTTATCATCTTTAATACGGCCATATACATATACAGAACCCTCAGTATATAAATTAACTACTTCTCCATAAGAAAATAATTCACTACTTTCCTTTCTAATACTTCCTAACTTTTCATAATATAATTTTAAATCATCATTTTCACTTCCAAAAGGATAAGTTCTACGACAGTCTGGATCCTTTGAACCAATTACTCCAACTTCATCACCATAATAAATAGTTGGTGCTCCTATATAACCAAACTGAAATAAAGCTGCTAACTTTAATCTTTTCATACCTAATTCTTTATTAAAATTAGGATCATACTCTGCTCTTTCATAAGAATCTCTTCCATCTCCTAATAAATATAAAGCTCTAGCAGTATCATGAGAACTCATTAAATTCATAAGTGATTGTAATGCTTCCTTAGGATAATCTTCAATAATAGCCATTAATGTATTTTTTAAATTATCTGCATTACCATACTTTAAAAAATCTATTAAAGCAGCTCTTATTCTATAATTCATAACTGAATCATATTCATCACCTAAAAAATATTTAGAAGCATCATCCCAAATTTCACCTAATATAACAGTATCCTTATTGTGATTTTTCATTTCCTTTCTAAAGTCATTCCAAAATACACTGTCAACTTCATTTGCTACATCTAATCTCCATCCATCAGCTCCCCAGTCTATCCATTGTTTTGCTACTGAATCTTCTGCTTTATAGATGTAATTTACTAATGCTTTATTATTAAATTCACTTTCTCCATCTACAAATTTATCATTTTCTGAAGCTAATCCTAAAGAAATAGCTTCTTTTTTACTCATAGACTTAAATTCAGGTAAACTATCAAATCCCCACCAACATTGATAGTCATATCTTTCATTATTTGTTCCCACATCTATTTTCTTATTTTTTATATTAAACCATAAATGCCATTTTTCCTTACTAAATACTTCACCTTTTTCTATAAAATATTTATCTGCTTTTTCTATTGCTTCATTTTCTGTTATGAATTCTTTATTCATAGTATCATAGATATAACTCCAATATTCATATGCACCAACAGTATTGTATTTTCCATATCTATCAAAATAAATAGAATCATCTCCTACATGATTAAAAACTCCATCTACTATAAGTCTCATATTTCTATTATCTAGTTCTTTAGTAAACAACTTGAAATTTTCTTCAGTACCAAACATAGGGTCTAATGTTTTATAGTCTGTAGCATCATATTTATGATTAGATGCGGCCATAGAAATTGGATTTAAATAAATAGTATTAACACCTAATGACTGTAAATAATCTAACTTCTGTTTTACTCCTTCAATATCCCCTCCATAAAAATCATTAGACCATATACCATCACCATCATAATCTGTTGCCGTTTCTAATCTTGGATTATCAGGTAACCTATTCCATTCATTAAATCTCCCTTCAATAGGTTCATCTCCTCTAGCATTTTCTTTATTATCATCGTTTTCTTTATTTCCATTATTAAATCTATCTGGAAGAATTTGATACACCACTGCTTCTTTCATCCAATCTGGAGTTTTGTAATCATTGCTATAAACGGTTAATTGAAATAACGATAAGTTTTTATCTCCAACTGTTCCAACTTCTCCTTCTCTTCCATCTTCTCCATATTCTTTACAAGCTTCTCCATCTCCTACAATAAACTTATATCCATACAAACCATATTGCTCTGGTGTAAATGTAGTTTCATATATATCTACTTCAGAGTTATCCTCTAACTTTATAGAAGTAACTTTATTCATTGTATATATATTAGAAGTATTTTTACTATTATTTCTTACTAAAAGCCTAGCATATTCTAAATCTCCCTTTTCTGCATGTAACCTAATGGTAACTGGTGTTCCTTCTTCAACTGCTCCAAAAGGTGCCTTATATAAATTATTCCAAGTGTTATGATAAAGTTTATTTCCATTAATCACTCCATCTAAAGATAAACCTTTAACCTTAACATCAATTTGCTTTTTATTGTAGTCAAAAATAATATCTAAGTCAGATTTTTGCATCAAATTAATCTTATAATTATTTCCCTTATCTCCATATTCTTCTCCCCAACTATTTCCTAAAACCACTTTAAACTCATAACCTCCTTTGGGAACATCTTTAATAGATATTTTAAAAATATTATTAAGTTCCTCATCATACATAAATAAATTAGAAGTAGACGGACTCCAAGCTTCTCCACCATTTACTATTGGCTGAATATTTCCAACTATTCTAGGTCTTCGCTCTTTTTCTATATGATTATAGTAAGTACTATCGGCTACCTTCTTAGTTTTATCATTATAATAAAAAGTTATTTCTTTATTTTCATTTAATTTTATTATTATATTTCCATCATTATCTGATACTTTATTTTCATTTGTATAATTATCTATTCCATAACTTTCATGCCATCCTCCCATGGCAATTTTATATTTATGAATTCCTTTTGGTAATATTCCGTTAAGTGAATAAAGATTATTTCCCTTATACTCCATCTTAGTTAATTCTGACTCTGCATTCCATTCTCCTTCTTTGTTATCTGTAAGTTCAGGCTGTAAGTCTCCTACAAGTACTACTTTTTTAGACAATTCTTTTTTATCGCTATCTTTTGCCAATATATTTGTTTGCATTGGTATTGATGAAAGGATAAACATTATAATTGTTATAATACTAATTATTTTTTTAGAAATTTTCATAAGCTTTTAATTCCCCCTTTGCTTATTTTGAAAATTTTAATTAAATAATTTATATCACTTCCTTATATTTTTACAATGCACTATTATATATTTTTATGCAAATAAATTAGAGGATATGAACTTTTTATCCTCTAATTATTATCTCTATAAAACAAATATTTACTAAAATTATCATTTAAATTTAATATAATTAACTTTTAGAACCTAAAACTCTAAATTCATAAAAAGATGCATACACACCACTTGGTGGTAAACTTTTCATTTGAAGTTTTACATATCTTACTGAATTTTCATTTATATTTATATAAATTACATTTTCTTTAGATATATTAGCTGTATTATCAAAAATAGTTCTCCAGTTAATTTGATCTAATGATACCTGTATTATAAAACCATATTCAGCACTTTTTTCCCAATATATCTCAATAGCATTTATATTGTAACTTTCTGCTAAATCAACCTGCCACCATTCATTAGATGAACCTGTTTTAGCACACCATCTAGTATTTAGATTTCCATCATTCCCCTTCTCTGGTCCCCTTCCATAGCTAGCTTCAGATGAACTAGCAGTAGCAACTTTATTTAATGCAATATTAGTAGCATTACTTATTACTTCTCCATTAGCAATGCGCCTAGCTATATTATTTAACTGATTTCTAACCTTTACTACTTCATCACCATAATTAATATCTTTAATATTAGAGCCGCCTTTTAATGTTCTTACTATTTTTTCAATTTCAAAACTCCAATTATTATAATTTTTCATTATATATCTTATTTTTTCATTATCTTGAATTCCTTCTATAAGTCGTTCAAATCTAACAGAGCTTTTAACTTCTGGATAAACTAAAAAACAATCTCCAGATTCAAATCTAATAAAATCAGTAGTTTCTAATGGTTTTTCCACCCAACTATCATAAGCCCATCTTAAAAATCCATCTGCATTAAATTTTGCTACATACCAACCTAACCATGCAGCTTCTCCTGGATTTGAATAAGTAAATGTATTTGGAAAAGCTCCTGTACATACATAATAAGTTGTATTAAAGCCTAATTTATGTCTATTTTCTACAACATTATAAAAATCATCTCTTATTTCCCATATGGCCATACTTATATCATTAATACTATTGACTATATCTGTTACATTAGCATAATTCATAGCCCCTGAAATTTTTAATGGCGTATTTCTCAATAAATTTATTACAGCTTTCATATCATTTATATGTCTCTCATCCATAGCTATATAAGTTTTATCTATCCATCCTTTACTTTTTACATGTTCAACTAATGCATCAATAAATTGTTTCCAAAAATTAATCCATTCACTAGTTCCTGGAGTTAAAAATTCTTCAACTTCTTTTCCCAAAACTTCATCAAAATAAAATACTCTATTTTTCCAAGGTACCATACTATAACAATTTATTTGTTTATCTATTCCTATTTCTAAACATAATGATACATAAGTGTCAAAAGATGTAAAATCATACTTAAATGTTCCATTTGCTTGTTTTTTACATAAAATCATAGTATCATATGCATCATAAGTTTGACTATTCCATGGATCTTTAATTATAGTAGTAGTTATAACCTTTTGTCCTGCTTTTCTAAGCATTTTAAGATGAGGTCTTAAATAATTAAGATGTTCTTTAGACCATGGCGTAACTTTATAATACCTAGCTAAAGCAAATGGATTTTGCCATAAATCTAAATGAAAACTCCATTTGTCATAAGAAGGCAAATTAATATTTAAAACTTCTATATTAACTTTAAAATTAAGAGGTTTACTATTATCAGAAATAAAAGTAAAAACTCCTGAATAAATTCCTGATTTAACATTTTCAGGTATCTCAATTGTTATCCATACTGGTTGAATACTTTTTCTTTCAATATTTAAATTAATAACATTATCTAATATATCTGGTATCATTTTTCCTGCTGCTTTAACATATTTTAGAAAATTAAAATTTATATTATTAGAGTAAATTGCATTTCCATCTTTATCTGAAAATAAAGATGATTGTACTTTTATATTATTAACACTTTCAACATCAGTCCATAATATAATCTCCGTACTTATTTTTTCTCCTTTCCAACAAACTAAATTTAAATTTTTATTACTACTTTCAGTTATAATGTTATTATAATTTTCTTTTAAATAATGTTTATTATTACTTGCAAAAAAACCTTCTAATTTACTTAATACAATATTTTCATTAATACTTGTAGAAGGTACAGTTACTGTAGAAAATTCATTGATTAACTGCCACTTATTTGATTTAACCATATAATTTCCTTTAGGTACATTTATAAATGTATAAACTCCACTAGAATTTGTTTTTGAAAAAGCTATTGGTATTATTATTTTTTTTTCCACATCAACATTATAAAGTATCACACTAGCATTTGAAATTTCATTATTATTATCATCTGTTATGACCCCTGAAATAATAGCATTAGAAGAATTTTCTTCATAAGCTAATATAATATTGGTATCTAATACCTGTCCAGCTTTTACTTTTGCAGAAAGTTCTTTACTCAAATAACCTAATGAAGAAATTCTCATAATATAATTCCCAGATGAAATTTTATTAAATAAAAATTCTCCATTATTATTTGTATAAGTAATAGCTATTAAAGTTTTTTCATTATTTAAAATACTATATAATGATATAACTGCTCCTGAAATAAATTTAGTATTATCCTTTACAACACCACTTATTGCTCCTAGAATATTGCTTGTATCATTAAAAAGCTTAAAATTCAATATTTTTTTTTCTTCATTATTCAAAGAAAATACTTCACTTTTTGCTGGCAATTTTCCTTCAGAAGTAATTATAAGATTATAAATTTCACTTTGAAAAATTGTATCTATACTATATTTTCCTTTGTCATCAGTATAAACATGAGTTAGTGGTTCAAAATTAGAATCTACAAGTTTTATAACAGCTTGCTTAATGGGATTATTATTTTCATCTACTATAAATCCAGAAATAATTGCACCAATATTAAGCTTATTTTCATTAACTGTAAGCTTTAGATTTAATTTTAATTCTTCTATACCTTCTATAACTTCTGCAATCATAGACTGTCCTAATGCATATTTATTTTGTTTTACTTTCATTTTAAACTCCTTTCTTTTTCCTTTCTACTATATATGTTTTAATAAACTTTTTACATTTTAATAATTAAAGTATTTTTAGTTATATCTATAAAATTTTTATTTGTATAATACAAAATCTTTTTTGGAATATATATATTTAAATAATTTTCATTAAATAATTTTCATAAATTATTCAAATCTTTCATTTATATAATAT